>NZ_KV821136.1:0-50889 GCF_001815595.1 Staphylococcus sp. HMSC070D05
ACTTATCCAGATACTTTATGTCCCGGACTCTTATGATTTATTTGTTTTCATATGGAATAACATCATCGCCATATTCTTTTTTAATATATTCTTTGATTTCTTTAGATTGCATAACTTTTAATAATGTTTGGAATTTTTTATCATTTTTGTGACCTTCTTGAACAGCGATCGTATTCGCAAATGGTGATGATTGACCTTCCATAACAATAGCATCTTTAGACGGTTTTAAACCATTATCAAGTGCATAGTTTGAATTTATAATGACTGCAGCTCCTTCACCATTCTTATATGTTTTTGGTAAAAACTCTGCACCTTGTTGATGGTTAAATTTCAAGTGTTTTTTATTTTCAGCAATATCTTCAAATTTTGCATTTTCAATTTTAACGCCTTTTTTTAATTTAATTAATCCTTCATTAACAAAGAAAGATAAAAAACGTCCTTCTTCTGCAGGATTATTAGAAACGTAAATAGTCGATCCATCTGGAATGTCTTTTAAATTTTTATATTTTTTACTATATACACCCATAGGCGTCGTAAACACTTTACCTAATTCTTCAATTTTATAACCATGACTTTTCTTTTCAGCATTCAGATATGGAACATGTTGGAAGAAGTTCGCATCAACATCGCCTTTATCTAGTAATTTATTAGGCACCTTATAATCATTAACTTCTTTGACTTCTAAATCATATCCTTTTTTCTTCATTTCTTCCTTAGCTTTTTTTAACACATCACCATGAGGTGCTGGCGACGCTGCTACGGTAATTTTTTTATTATCTTCTTTCTGATTTCCACAAGCTGTTAGCGTTATCATTACTAATAAAATACTGATCATACCTATTAATTTTTTCATATATATTGACACCTTTTTATAAATTTTCAATTCTCATTTTCTCTTACTAGACATGTAAAGACATAAAAAAATACTTTCTACTATTAAGAGAAAGCATCGATACACTTTCTCTCATCTTCTAAAGTATGATTAACTTTATGTGAATTAGCACCATGTCATACAATGACGGTTGCTGGGTTTCGTAGGGCACATCCCTCCACCACTCTTGATAAGAGTTAATAGATTATTGAATTATTATTAACTTATCATTGATTTAAACGTTAGTCAATATATTTTTTAAATATTCTAAAAATTCTAAAAGTGTTAAGCCTATTATTTCAGGGAATATTCTTATAATCTGTATATAAGAAGGAAGGAAAATTATGATCCGTTATTTTTATCATTGTCTTAGTGCTTTAGTTATAAGTATCATCTTATTAATTACAATGGTTATCATGGATGGCTTAGTTCAATCGACTCATCTTACTTTATTGTTAATTAATATTGATTTCTTAATTGATCCAAGCAAGACGCCGTTATTATTAGAATTAGCCATTCATGTTTTTATAGGTTGGTTAATATATTTTATTTTTTTACTTATTTATCACGTCTTTAAACCATTATATAAAATAAGTTATTTCTTATTAATGATTGTTTTTACCTCTCTTTATCCGTCACTCAACGTTATGGCAAAGCGTTCATTCTTTCACTTTAGCTGGAATGAATACGGTTTATGGATGATTGCTCATATTATTTTTATGATTTTAATGGCTTGTTCCATTCCATATTTTTCTAAAAAGAAGTATTGATGCCTTATATAAATCATGTGATAAATATTGATTTAATGTTTACAAATCATTTATTCTTTAAGTTAAGTTAAAGATTTATTATGATTTTTTTTAAAACTCTGTTTCTGATCTATTTAAATGCTACACTCTAGTTGTAATTGATCATGAATGAAATGGGGTTTTCATTATGAAGAAAGTATCTTTCATTGCATCTACACTTTTAACAAGTACAATGCTACTTACAATGACTCACTCTGTAGAAGCACATCCTGCTAACTTAGTGACTAAAGATAATGCTAAACAAATTGCTACAGAGGCATTATCTAATAGTGGAGGTAATCCAAACCTACAACGATTGGGTCGTACTGTTGACAAAGGAGACTACTTTGAAATTATAAGTCATAATAGATTAAATGAAGGCATTGGAATGTATAAAGTTCATAAAAATGGCGAAGTTGAGTACAAAAATGGTGCATATAGTGACTTTAATCAACTTCAAGATACACGCATTCACATAGAATCAGGTATCGCTAAAGCCGCTAAAACAACTTCCTCTTCTCATCATACACAAATTAATTCTGTTGATTGTGCACGTGAACTCAACCGTTATTATGTAGGAACAATTGCTTCTTCTGAGGTGCCATCATCTAAATCACTTAAAGATACTCAAACCACACAATCTTCTGTTAAAACACTCCCAAGTACTGGTGACGATACACAACAACACTCAATTCAACTTTTAGCCTCACTTCTATTAGTTATGGGAACTTCATTATTACTAAAACAAAAACATCATAGTCATTCTTATTTATCTACTGAACATTTCTAATAAATAAAAAAAGGAATGCGTCAAGGAATTCAAAATGAATTCTGACGCATTCCTTTCGTTTAAATAGTCTACAAGATAAATCATTTCCATACTAAATGAATATACGAGAAATTGTCTCCATATTATTTATTTTTATTATCCGCTTGTTCATTATCTTGACTATCAGAATGTTGATCATCTTTGTCATTAGTTTGTTCTACACCTTCAGGGTCTTGTTCTTTAGCATTACCTTTTTTAGGATTATAATTAACACCTTCTGTATAATCATTACCTGCATTCCATAATAAGAATTCATTAACGCCGTTATCTTTTAAAGCTTGAACTTCTTCAGATATCGCTTTTGCATCATAATCAATATAATTACCAGCACCTAAATATGAAGCGGTAAAGTCTTGAATCCATGGTCTTGAAATAGGCTTATCTTTACCTAATGTATCTAATAAACTGTTTTCTTTTTGAATATAGCGATTGACTGTTTTATATGGTTCCGTATCTGGTGCTTGTAAACCGAAATCTCCATTGCTCCAATGAGATGGATAAATCATTGATGAAATGGCATCTACATTTTTAGAGATTTTAGGGAAGCTTTGACCAATACCAGGTGCATTTTCAACTAATGCAGAATAACCAAATACATCAGCTGACACATTGACTCCCATTGGTTTTAATTCTTTATTTGCATATTCTAAGAATTTAGTAATTGTATCTACACGTTGGTCGCCTGAACTCATCTGACTATTTTTATATTCACCTTTATTATAAGTTAAGCTGTCCGCTTGATTTTCAAATCCTTCTGGGAAGCGTACATAGTCAAATTGAATATCTTGGAAGCCTGCTTTTGCAGCTGCTTTTGCAACATCAATATCATACTTCCATACTTCTTTCATAAATGGATTAACAAAGCTATCTCCTTTACCATTTGTCCAAACAGAACCATCACTATTTCTGAATGTCCATTCAGGGTGTTCATTTGCTAATTTTGTATCTTTAAATGTTACAATACGTGCAATTGGGTAAATATTATGATCATGTAGTTTTTTTAATAATTTTTTACCATCTACAATATCAAGCGTATTTTTATCTACTTGTTTATTGCCAGTATTTAATTTCATAGTAATGTTACCTGTATCATCTTTCACATCGATAACCATGGTATTTAAATTAGAATCTTTGATAAATTTAACTAACTCATCCAATTTTTTGCCTTGTGTAGAATTACTCGTTACATAAATCCCTTTAACTCCATCTTTAGGATAATCTACTTTATTTTCATTTGTATTCTTATCATTATTCTTTTTCAATGCATCACTTTGACTATTACCACTTTTATTACTAGATTGCTCATTTTTCTGATTTCCATCTTTTTGTCCACTATCAGATACATTATCTCCATTACTACAAGCAGCCAGTAATAGAGCACTTGTTGTTAATACAGCGAAAATTTTATTTTTCTTCATTACTGTTCCTCCAAGAAAGTATATAAGTATTGATTAAGAACTTAGTTATAATATATAAACAATTTAAAAATAAAGACTAATTTTAATTAATAAGAACTTAACTTATTTTAGAATAGCATATTTCAACAAAAAATATACAATACACTAAAGTTTTATAAAATATTCTATTTAATATTTACATATATTAAAATTTTGAAAAATCAGTTTATATTTTTTAAAGAAAATGCAAAGATAATGCTTTAGAATCATCGATAATCCACTGAACATTTGGCATTGATCCTTTCATTTCTTGGATGATAAATTGCTCATTATTTTTAGGAAAATCCCAAATATACTTAATAAATTCAAAACTTAACGTTTTAGGATTTTCTCCAATATGTTCTCTTTTAAATAATGAATATATGTAACGCTTGATTACTCTAACTATACATTTTACTCTTGGTTCTTTAATCCATATGACTTTAGTGGCATATTTTAATCTCATACTAAGTGTACTAGAATAATTTCCGTCAATTATCCATTCTTCTTTTACTACAATAGATTCAAGTTTTTGTTTTAATTCTTCAAAAGTAATGACGTTTTTATTATTAAGCCATTGAATTTGATCAATATGGTAAAGTGGAAGTTGATATTTTAAATGTAGTTGATATGCCAATGTTGATTTTCCAGAACCAGGGCTACCAATAATTAATATACGTTATTTCATAACAATCCCTTTTGAAAATGTTTGAATGTTTACATGAAATGTATAAAATACGGTAATTTCATAAATTTGTAAATAGTTAATTAAGAAATTTCAATAATTAATTACTTTATACTTGAGAATATTAGTATTTTTTACGATAATGATATTGAAAGTTTATTAAAGGAGTGAAAAGCATAATGAATAAAGAACAATTAGAAAAAGTAAGTAATGGAAAAGGATTCATCGCTGCATTAGACCAAAGTGGTGGTAGTACTCCAAAAGCATTAAAAGAATATGGTGTAAACGAAGATCAATACAGCAATGATGACGAAATGTTCCAACTTGTACATGACATGCGTACACGTGTTGTCACTTCACCTTCATTTACTTCAGATAAAATTTTAGGTGCGATTCTATTTGAACAAACTATGGATCGTGAAGTTGAAGGTAAATATACTGGTGACTACTTAGCTGATAAAGGTGTTGTTCCTTTCTTAAAAGTCGATAAAGGTTTAGCTGAAGAGCAAAATGGTGTTCAATTAATGAAACCTATCGACAACTTAGATGAAACTTTAGACCGTGCAGTTGAACGTCATATCTTCGGTACTAAAATGCGTTCTAACATTTTAGAATTAAATGAACAAGGTATCAAAGACGTTGTTGAACAACAATTTGAAATTGCTAAAAAAATTATTGCTAAAGGTTTAGTGCCTATCATTGAACCTGAAGTAAACATTAACGCTAAAGACAAAGCTGAAATCGAAGAAGTATTAAAAGCTGAACTTAAAAAAGGCTTAGATTCTTTAAATGATGATCAATTAGTAATGTTAAAATTAACTATTCCTACTAAAGCTAACTTATACAAAGAATTAGCTGATCATCCAAATGTTGTTCGTGTTGTTGTATTATCTGGTGGTTACAGCAGAGACGAAGCAAACAAATTATTAAAAGACAATGATGAATTAATTGCAAGCTTCTCACGTGCATTAGCAAGTGATTTACGTGCAGGCCAATCAAAAGAAGAATTTGATAAAGCTTTAGGCGATGCAGTAGATTCAATCTACGATGCTTCAGTAAATAAAAATTAATAGTCAGGTTTTTATTTAAAAAGTGATGAGTAACGTGCTCATCACTTTTTTCATGTATTTAAGCAGTTATAGCAATTAATTTTATTTATTTAAAACAAAAAAACTGTTAACAGAACGTGATGTCCTGTTAACAGTTATCTAATTTTTCTTATTTAGCATTAGTATTTTCATAGAAACCTAATTCTAATTGTTTAGATGTTAAACGACGAGTTTTTCTCATTAAGTCAACATCATGAATTAATGATTCACCATATGAAGGAATCATTTTTTTGATTTTTGGTTTCCATTCATCTAAATATTGCTCGAAGTTTCTTTCGATAACTTCTAATGCTACTGAAACTGATGTAGAAGCCCCTGGTGATTCACCAAGTAAAGCAATGATAGAGTGGTCTTTAGAGTCAACCACTTCTGTACCGAATTGGATGAATCCTTTACCTTCTTTTTCATCGTCTTTAATAACTTGTACACGTGTACCAGCAGTATATACTTGCCAATCTTCGTCACGAGCTTCAGGGTAGAACGTACGTAAGTGGTTCATACAACCTTCTTTAGTCATGATGATTTGGTCAAATGAATATTTAAGTAATGACATATTCTTAACTGCTGCAGCTAATAACGTAGTGATATTGTGTGGTTTAACTGATTTGAATAAATCTAAGTTAGAACCGTGAATTAAGAATTTAGGACCAACATTTGCGAATGGTCCGAATAATAATGTTCTTTCACCATCAATGTAACGAGTATCTAAGTGAGGAACAGTCATTGGTGGTGTGCCAGGTGGCTCTTTACCATAAACTTTCGCATCATGTTGTTCGATAACTTCTGGATTTGTACAAGCGATAAATTGACCAATGATTGGGAAACCACCGATATGTTTACCTTCTTCGATACCAGTTTTTTGTAATAATGGAATTGATCCACCACCAGCACCGATGAATACATGGTCAGCTTCTTTAGTAATCACTGTATTATTCGCTAAATCTTTAATTTTAACTTGCCATTTACCGTTAGATAAACGTTTGAAGTCTTGTACTTCATGATTATAATTGACGTTTACGTTTGAATCGTCGTTTTGTAAGTTATGTGCCATTTTACGAGTTAATTCACCGTAGTTAACGTCAGTACCTTCGTCGATTTTACTAGCAGCCATTAAGCCGTCATCGAAACGACCTTGCATCATTAATGGAATCCATTTTCTCATTACTTCGATGTCTTCAGTGTATTCGATATCATCAAACATAGGGAAATCTTTCATTTTTTCGTAACGTTCTTTTAGGAATTGAACGTTATTTTTACCACGTACGAAACTGATATGTGGTAAAGGATGAATGAAATCTCTAGGATCCTTAATTTGTCCTGATTCTACTAAATGACCCCAGAATTGTTTAGAAATTTCAAATTGTTCATTGATTTGTTTTGCTTTTTCAATGTCAATTGTACCATCTGGTTGTCTTACAGTATAGTTTAATTCACATAATGCAGCGTGACCAGTACCAGCATTGTTACGTTCATTTGAACTTTCAATACCTGGACGATCTAAACGTTCATAAAGATCGATGTTCCAGTTAGGTACAAGTTCATTGAACATAGATGCAACTGTTGTACTAATTACACCAGCACCGACAATAATCATATCTTTTGATTCTGTCATGTTTGTACACCTCTCCAAAAATTATGTTTCACAATATAATATAATTACCTGTTGCTCTTGTTTCCCTAATATCTAGTAATCAATATATTGTTTTTAGTAATGTGTTAAGTCTTTCACTACTATGTTAAAACAAATATTGTCAATTGTAAATCAGAAAAACTTAATTATTCGAATTAATAAATTTAATATCATTAAATCAAGCAGAAAGATTTATCAATATAAGCTAAATAGTAAGGACGTTTAGTTGAATAATCCATTTATTCATCATAACATAATTTTATGACAACCACTTAATGGTTTGCTTACAACCTTATATGATGATTATTTATTATTTTGTAAAAACTTTTCAATATAAAAAGCTGATTCTTCAATAGATTTATACTCAGTATTAATCACTGTAGCATTTAATTTTTTAAATACTTCTTCTGCATAACTGAGTTCTTCTTTTATACGATTTAAATTATTATATTGAGACTCTTTCGACAAACCTAATGTTTCAGCACGACTTTTTCGTATATTTGCAATATATTGTGGGCTTGCAGTTAATCCAAATACTTGTAACCCTTTTTGCTTAAAAACACTGTCTGGAATACTAACTTCAGGTACTAAAGGAATGTTTGCTATTTTGTAGCCTTTATTCGCTAAATACATACTTAATGGTGTCTTTGAAGTACGTGATACCCCTACAATCAATGCATCCGCTTCGCCTATATCAGAAAAATGCTTACCATCATCATATTTAACCGAATATTCAATAGCTTCAATACGCTTAAAATAAGCTTCATTTAACTTTCTTAACGCGCCACTTTCCATCAATGGTTTTTCACCTGTCACGTGTTCAATAATGCTAATTAAATCAGACATATAATCTACATATGGGATGTCGTGTTCTCTAGCAAATTCATGACCAAGTGCATTAAATGATTCACTTACTAATGTCGTAGCTACTATTGCGTGGTGTTCTTTCGCTAAATTTAATATATTTAAAAATTCTTCCTCATCTTTAATATAAGGAAATTTTTTTATTTCTACATTATTTAAATCTGGAAACTGGGTTAAGGTTGCATGAATCATACGTTGAGCAGTTTCTCCAATTGAATCTGAAACAATAAACAATTTTAAATTATGCGCTTGTGACTCGACTTCATTCATTTTGATTACTCACTTTCCTCCACTTGACTCTGAGCAGTCGCTAAAATTGCTCCTGGAACTCGGAATGGTGAACATGATACATAATCCATTGATAAGTGATTGAAGTAATGAATAGATTTCGCATCTCCCCCTAATTCACCACATACACCAATCTTAATATTTTCGTTCACTTTCTTTGCCTGTTTAACTGCCATTTCAATTAGTTTTCCAACGCCATCTTTATCTAATGTTTGGAACGGGTCAAGTTTCAATATATTTCTTTCAGTATACACATTTATAAACTTCCCTGCATCATCTCTAGAAAAACCAAATGACAATTGTGTTAAATCGTTCGTACCAAAGCTGAAGAAATCACAATGTTTTGCTAATTCGTCTGAAATAAGACATGCACGAGGCGTTTCAATCATTGTTCCCATTAAGTAATCTACGCTTTTCTGATGTTGTTTTTCTAATTGATCAATAGTCTTAACAAGGGTTTCTTTTAAAGTAGTAAATTCTTCTACTGTAGACACTAACGGAATCATAATTTCTGGTTTACACTGAATGCCTTCTTCTTTTAATTTAAATACACTTTCAATAATCGCCTCTACTTGCATTTCATATAACTCAGGGTATGTGATTGCTAAACGACAACCACGGTGTCCAAGCATTGGGTTCACTTCGTTTAAATCCATAATGCGTTTATCTAATGTTTCCTTTGGAATATTTAATTGCTTCGCAACATTCGCAATATCTTCTTCAGAATGTGGTAAGAACTCATGCAATGGCGGATCAAGTAAACGCACTATGGTAGGATGTTCACCTGATATTTTAAAAATTTCTTTAAAGTCTTCTACTTGATATTGTTTAATATGATTAAGTGCTTCGAGACGATCTTCCCGAGATGATGATAAGATGAAACGTCTCATTTCTACTAGTCGCTCAGCTCCAAAGAACATATGCTCTGTACGTACTAATCCAATGCCTTTAGCACCAAATTGGTAACCCACTTTAATATCTTGAGGTGTTTCTGCATTCATACGTACTTTTAAACGAGCTGTTTCTTCTGACCACTCCATAAATTGATTGAATGACTCACTATGCTCAGCATCGACTGTTTTAATCTCACCTAAATAAATATCACCTTCTGAACCATCAACCGACACCATATCTCCTTCATGTAGTGTTTGATCGCCATAGTATACCGTCTTAGCACTCGTATTAATTTCTAAATCAGAACATCCTGTCACACAACATTTACCCATTCCACGAGCTACAACTGCTGCATGTGACGTCATGCCACCATGTGTGGTTACAATCGCTTCACTTGCAATCATACCTTCAATATCCTCAGGAGACGTTTCTGGTCTCATCAAGATTACTTTTTTACCTTGGTCTGATTGTGCTTTCGCCTCTTCAGCAGTAAATACAATTTGACCTGTTGCAGCACCTGGACTCGCTGGCAATCCCATTTTAGATACAACTGTTGCTTCTTTTAATGAAGACTCATCGAAATTAGGATGTAAAAGTTGATCAATTGATTTTACTTCAACATTTTTCATTGCTTCTTTTTTAGTAATAATGCCTTCATTTACTAAATCAACAGCAATTTGAATAGCCGCACGTGCTGTACGTTTACCATTACGGGTTTGGAGTAAATATAATTGTCCATTTTCGATTGTAAATTCAATATCTTGCATATCTTTATAGTGTTTTTCTAATTGTTTTGTCACATCTACAAATTCTTGATGAACCTCTGGCATTTGATCGTATAATGTTGAGATATCTTTAGGTGTACGAATACCTGCAACAACATCTTCTCCTTGCGCATTAAGTAAATATTCCCCAAATAATTTATTTTCTCCAGTCACTGGATTACGTGTAAAAGCAACGCCTGTCCCACTATTGTCTCCACTATTACCGAAAACCATTTCTTGGATATTTACTGCTGTACCAATGTCATGTGGAATATCATTTAAATCTCGGTAAATACGAGCACGATCATTATCCCAAGATTTAAATACAGCTTCTATAGCTTCTTCCAGTTGTGTCAAAGGCTCTTGTGGAAAAGGTTGATGTACTTCTTCTATATATATTTCTTTAAAGCGCTTACAAATTTCTTTTAAACCATCTGCACTAATGGCAGCGTCATTCTCAAAATGATGTTGTTTTTTATACTGTTCGAAATATGTATCAAATGCTTGCATAGGCACACTATATACGACTTCACCAAACATTTGTAATAAACGACGATAACAGTCATAAGCAAAACGTTTATCCCCAGTTTTTTCAGCTAATTTTTCTACATTCTCATCATTTAAACCCAAGTTTAATATTGTATCCATCATTCCTGGCATAGAAATTTTTGCCCCACTTCTTACAGAAACAAGCAATAAATTCGTATCAGAAGAGAATATTTTTCCGGTTCTCTCTGAGAATGAAGCCAAGTGATCAATTAATTCTGTTTTGATGTCAGTAGATAATGACTTCCCTTGTTTTAAATACTCAATACATGCTGTTGTGGTAATGGTGAAACCATCTGGTACAGGTAAGCCTAAGCGTTTCATTTCAGATAGATTGGCTCCTTTACCTCCCAATAAATCTCTCATTGATTTTTGTCCTTCATCAAAAGCATAAATATATTTAGTCATTATAAATCACCTCAAATTTTTATTATGTCATACTAATTATTTAAAAGTATGTCATAATAACACATGAAATACAATTAAAATTATCTTTATTTTTAACTTTTCTAAATATAGACATATTTTCAACATTGATTCTATCTGATACATCAGTATTCTCATCATAAAAAACACTGATAAATTAGTGACATACTAATTTATCAGTGTGATGCATATTATTATTTGTTTTGAGAGTTGTTATGTTTTGTGCGTTCTGCTTCGCGTAATTCAACACGACGAATTTTGCCAGAGTTTGTTTTGGGTAAATCTTCTACAAATTCAATCGCACGTGGATATTTATATGGTGCGACTACTTTTTTAGAGAAAGTTTGTAACTCTTTCACTAAATCATCACTGGGTTTATAGCCCTCTTTTAAAATAATAAATGCTTTAACAATATTGCCACGAATTGGATGTGGACTTGCTACAACTGCACATTCTTTTACCGCTTCATGATTTGTGAGTGCATCTTCAACTTCGAAAGGTCCAATAGTATAGCCAGAACTAATAATAATATCGTCACGACGACCTTCAAACCAGAAATAGCCATCTTCGTCGATATGTGCTAAATCTCCAGTAATGTAATAATCTCCTGCATGTGCATCTTTTGTACGTTTCTCATCTTTAAAGTAACCTTTAAACAATCCAGGGAAATCAAGTGGTAATGCTATATTACCTTTTACATTTGTATCCACTTTATTTCCATCATCATCAACAACGGCTACACGACTACCAGGAATCGCTTTACCCATAGAACCAGGACGTTGCTTTGTATCTTTTAAGAAACCAATTAATAGCGTACTTTCTGTTTGTCCATATCCGTCACGCACTGTTAAATTAAAATGTTTACGGAATTGTTCAACTACTTCTCTATTTAATGGTTCCCCTGCAGATACTGCGCTGTGTAAATGATCTAAATTGTATTTATCTAAGTTATCTAATTTTGCCATCATACGATATTCTGTCGGAGTACAGCAAAGCACATTAATTTTAAAGTTTTGTAATAATGATAAATAACGAGAAGGATTAAATTTACCATTATACACAAATGCTGTCGCTCCTGATCCCATAATAGATAGGAATGGACTCCACACCCATTTTTGCCAACCAGGCGCAGCTGTTGCCCACACTAAGTCATCTTCTTTTATAGCTAACCAATGTTCAGGAGCCATTTTCATATGAGCATATCCCCAACCATGAGAATGTGTAACAGCTTTTGGATTACCTGTAGTTCCAGAAGTATAAGATAAAATAGCAACGTCATCTCTTGTTGTATTGGCTATGTCTAATTCATCACTTTGCTTTGATTTTTCATCTTCAATACTAATCCAATTCTCTTCATTTCCATTAATAATAAATTTTGTTAATTCATGATATTCTTCAATATCTCTAAATTCTTTTATGAAATCGGCTAACGCAATAACTGCATCAATTTCTCCATGCGTAATACGATATTGTAAATCCTTTGTTCTTAACATTTCAGAACTTGGGATAATTGCAATACCTAATTTTAATGCTGCAATATAAAGTTCATACGTGATGATAGCACGTGGCATCATAATTAACACTTTATCGCCTTTTTTTAGTCCATGGTTCAATAATACATGTCCTACTTTATTAGCATTTTTAATTAATTCAGAGTATGTCACACTAATGGGTTCTTCTACACCATTTTCATAAATAATTGCTTGTTTATTTTGATTTGAAGCATGCTTTTCTATTTCAGATACAATATTATATGTCTTTGGTGCTAATAAATTTAAATGATTCATTACTTTACTTTCCTTCCAATTTTTAAATCCTCATCGTTCATAAAATCATACATCTTAATTTCATGCAATTCTACGCGGTATTTGGTTTAAATATAAAAAAGATTAAGTTTCTATACCAGTATATTACTTTTTTAGAAACTTAATCTTTGAATATTAAACATATTATCTATATCAATACTCGTTTCTAAATTAGCAAGTTCTATTCTTACATTATAAGATAAATCGCGATTCACTATTTTATTATCGACACCTTGTTTAGTGCCTCTTTTTTTATGCGTTTTATCATAAGCGTCTGAATTTTGCCAATCATAGAACGATTGTCGATCTTTCCATAACGTCAAAATAATATAATGACGATGCTTAGTTGGAGGACGTAAAAAGCGCAAAGCTTTGAATCCTGGCACATCTTGTAAATATTTAGTACGTTTTAAAAATTTAGATTCAAATTGAGATTCATTACTTTCATTTACGAACAAGTGATTCAAAACACAGAATGAATCATTAGTTAATTCATTTATTGACTCAAGTACTGTATAAAGGTGAACATCATTATTTTTTTCGATAGACATAGTTTGATTTTCTTTTTCTTCTATTACATATGTTTTATAACTATCTATTAAAGTCATTTCTTTATTCCTTCATTTCTTAACTAGCCTTAACTAGTTTTAAGCTATCATTTCTTAATTCTGCTATTCACATCTATCTTCCTTCATATAACGAAAGGGAACGTTTAACAATTTCTAAGAATTCATGATCTAACATCGACATCTTAGAAAAGTAATCAAGTATATTTTCAGCAAGACATTCGTCTTTTGGAAAACCTTGGTCTTGATTTATCCATGATGCAAGTTCACCTAATGGGGTCTTATCATCAATAAATCCTTGCATAAAATCATAGAAACTCATCAACTCACCCCAATATCTAGATATAGGATAATACTATCATGACATATTCTTTAATACTAGAGGATAAACTTGACTTCCACTTTAAAAATGAAGACTTATTTCTTAAATATATGTTTTGATTGCTTAATCAATAGTTAAATAGTTTAGTACCACAGCACCTACTGCTTCTGCTGCAACTAACATACTTGATTCATCAATCGTAAATTTAGGATGATGATGTGGATATGCTTTACCCTCTCTAGGTTTTGCTCCAGAATATATAAAAGTACTTGGCAATGTTTTAGCATAAAAAGCGAAGTCTTCAGATGGCGATTGAGGTTCGCATATTTCTACGCCTTTAACATCAGCTAATTTTGCTTGTTTAATGGTTTCTGCAACATATTCAGTAAAGTCAGGGTCATTATACAATGCAGGATAATCTTTACTAAATGTAAACTCACAACTTACACCAAACGTTTCTTCCAAACCGTGAACTATTTGTTTTAAAGCCGTTTCAATACGATCGCGTGTAGCATCTGTCAAAGCGCGAACGTCACCTTCAATGGTTATTTTATCTTTAATCACATTAAATTGACCTTTACCATCAAATGATCCAATTGTAACGACACCCGTTTCAAATGGATTAAGACGACGTGAGACCACTGTTTGAGCGGTAGTAACAAAATTAGATCCCGCTACAATCGCATCATTTGCAGTATGTGGAGAAGAACCATGTCCTCCTTCACCTTTTACAATTAATTTAAAGTAAGAACGTCCTGTTTGAACGTTACCCTTATGATAATAGACTTTACCAGGAGCCATATTAGTCATCACATGGGCACCTAGAACATGATCAACGCCATCCAATACACCATCTTCAATCATACCTTTGGCTCCACCAGGTGGCATTTCTTCAGCAGGTTGATGAATAACAATTACTTTACCTCTGAACTGAGATTTCATTTCTATCAATGTTTCTGCCAAAATAAGCATATATGCTGTATGTGCATCATGTCCACATGCATGCATGACCCCCTCGTTTTTAGAAGCAAATGATAAATCAGTCTCTTCTTGAATGGGAAGCGCATCAAAATCTGCTCGAATAGCAATCGTTTTCCCAGGTTTACCACTATCTATCGTTACTTTTACACCATTTTGTCCTATATTTGTTTCTACCTTACAATCTTTATCTTTATAAAAATCAGCAATATATTCTGGTGTCTCAGTTTCATGAAATGATAACTCTGGGTGTTCATGTAAATGTCTACGGATCTCAATCATACGTTTTTCTTTATCTTGTAAACGTTGCACTAAATCTTTAATCATTTCATTTCACTCCTTCTCTTTCATTCATTATATACCTTTACGTATTAAAAATGTTGTAGAAGGAGATATTTAAAATAAAAAGGTCAGAATCATCTTTGATTCCAACCCTTATTTTATATAACTATCTTATTAATGTTTATAGTATGGATCGAATTCCATTGCTCCAGCATTCTCATCACTAACACCATGTTTATAGTAATCAACATATTGTGGTTCTAATGGTTTTTTACCACGAATGATATCAGCTGCTTTTTCAGCGAGCATTAAAACTGGTGCATGAATATTACCATTAGTAGTGCGAGGCATAGCAGACGCATCAACAACACGTAAATTTTCCATGCCATGTACTTTCATAGTTAATGGATCTACCACTGCCATTGGATCTGACGCTGGCCCCATTTTAGCACTACAAGAAGGATGTAAAGCAGTTTCGCCATCTTTACGTACCCAATCAAGAATTTCTTCATCTGTTTGTACAGATGGTCCTGGTGAGATTTCACCACCATTATATGGATCCATCGCAGGTTGAGATAGAATATTACGTGCTACTCGAATTGCTTCAACCCATTCTTGTTTATCTTCTTTTGTTGATAAATAATTGAATACAATACTTGGTTTTTCAAATGGATCTTTTGATTTAATTTTTAAACTACCACGTGAATTTGAATACATAGGACCAACATGTACTTGATACCCATGCGCAACTGGTGCTTTTTGACCATCATATCTTACAGCAATCGGTAAGAAATGGAACATTAAATTTGGATATGCAACTTGATTGTTAGATCTAACAAAAGCGCCACCTTCAAAGTGGTTTGAAGCTGCTGCACCTTTACGTGCAAATATCCATTGTAATCCAATCCAAGGCATACGTTTTACATCTAAACTTGGTTGTAGTGAAACTGGCTGCTTACATTTATGTTGAATATATACTTCTAAATGGTCTTCGAAGTTTTCTCCAACACCTGGTAAATGCATGCGTGGTTCTATACCTTTAGATTTTAAGAATTCAGAATCACCGATACCAGACAATTGCAATAACTGAGGTGTATTAAATGCACCACCTGAAAGAATCACTTCACCGGCATTTACAGTATGAAGTTTACCATTACGTTTAAATGTTACACCTGTAGCTTTCTTACCTTCAAAATGTATTTTAGTAACAAATGCACGTGTTTTAACTGTTAAATTCTTACGCTTCATTGCAGGACGTAAATAGGCACGTGAAGCTGAAACACGACGGCCATTATGTACTTGACTATCAAATGGACCAAAGCCTTCTTGTCTATAGCCATTGACGTCGTTTGTTTTATGATAACCTGCTTCAACACCTGCATCGAAGAATGATTTAAATAATGGATTTGTGGCTGGTCCACGTTTTAATTTAATCGGACCATCATGTCCTCTATATTTATCATATGGCGCAGCTCCAAATGTTTTTTCTAGTTTTTTAAAATAAGGTAAACAATGTGCAAAGTCCCAAGTTTCCATTCCTTCTGGTTCAGCCCAGCCTTCATAATCCATTGGATTACCACGTTGATAAATCATGCCATTAATTGAACTTGAACCACCTAATACTTTACCTCGAGCATGGTCTACCTTACGTCCCATATGAGGTTCTTCTTCAGTTTGGTATCTCCAATCGTAAAATGGATTTCCTGAAGGAAACATCAATGCTGCAGGCATTTGTATAAATAAATCCCATGGATAATCACTTCTACCCGCTTCTAATACAAGCACGTCTTTATCTTTATCCTCAGACAAACGATTTCCTAATACTGAGCCTGCACTTCCGCCGCCAATAATTACATAATCATATGATTGATTTTTACTCATATATTGTCGTCCTCCCATAAAAATATAAATCTTCTATTAAATACAATTTAGTTTGATTTGATACATCGTTATACTTCAAAATAAATGGACCGTAAAATAATACGCCTACGGTCCTTTATAGTTAAATTGTAAAAGTTATTTACTAAAGAAATTTACAGGTTCTGGATTTCTATTTGTAAGAATATGTTTAGAGATTAAATATTCTTCTAATCCTTCTTTACCTAACTCACGTCCAATACCAGATTGTTTATAACCACCCCATGGCGCTTGAGCGAAGTAAGGATGGAAGTCATTAATCCAAACTGTGCCTAGTTTTAATTTATTAGCTACACGTTGTGCTTTTCCTATATCTTTAGAAAATACTGCACCTGCTAAACCATAAATTGAATCATTTGCGAGTGCAATCGCTTCTTCTTCATTATCGAACCCTTCTACTGTAACAACAGGGCCAAACACTTCTTCTTGAACAATTCTCATATGAGTATCGCAATTAGTGATTACAGTTGGTTCAAAGAATAAACCATCTTTTAAATCTTCATCGTCTGGACGTTTCCCACCAGTCGCAATGGTTGCACCATCTTCTTTAGCTACTTCCATATATTTTTCAATTTTATCTCGATGTTCTGGAGAAATAACAGGTCCCATTTCAGTATCTTCATCGAATCCATTACCTAATTTAATTTTTCCAACACGTTCAATTAATACTTTTTCAAATTTATCTTTAATATCGTTATGCACTAAAATTCTTGAACCTGCTGAACAAACTTGACCTGCATGGAAATATCCGCCATTTAATGCTTGATCTACAGCTAATTCAAAATCAGCATCATCAAAAATAATATTTGGATTCTTTCCGCCAAGCTCTAATGCAATATTGGTTACATGATTTGCAGCATTCTTCATAATGTGTTTACCAGTTTCAATTCCACCCGTAAATGATACTAAATCAACTTCTTTATGACCTGATAATGTATCTCCTACTTCTTCACCACTACTTAATATTAGGTTGATAACCCCTTTAGGGAATCCAACCTCTTCCATTAATTCAAATACGCGAATTGTTGTTAATGGCGTAATTTCACTTGGTTTCATTACTAATGAGCAACCAGTTGCTAATGCAGGTGCAATTTTCCATGAAGCTTGTAATAATGGATAGTTCCAAGGCGTAATTTGTGTAACTACACCTACAGGTTCTTTGACAAGTTTACTTTCAGTGTTAGGTATTGGAGAATCAATAATTTCTCCTCCGTCTTTATCCGCTAAACCTGCAAAATAATTAAACACATTTGCAATATCATCCATATCTGCATAAGATTCCTCTAATGTCTTACCAGTATCTAGCGTTTCTAATTTTGCTAATTCATCACGATTTTCTGTAATTTTATCAGCAATTGCTCTTACTTTTTTACCTCTGACTTCACTTGTTTCGTGTGACCACTCACCATTTTCAAATGAACGACGTGCTGCTAAAATAGCCTGTTCTGCATCTTCCTGAGTCCCTTCAGTAACAGTAAAAATCACTTCTTGATTATATGGATTAATAATATCTCTAGTATTTTTGTTAGCGCTCTCTACCCATTCACCATTGATATATTGGCGATTAGACAATGCTTTTACAAGTTCCATCATACTACCTCCGTTAAGTTTGTTAAATTTTTATTTAACGAATTTTACAAAAGTAGCTTATCATATTTTTTACGTCAATGCAAAAATCATCTTTATATATTTTTTTATATTATTTTTTATATTGTAAAGATTAAAATTGACTTTTGAAACTCTTAAGAAAAAATCATATAATGAGTGAGAATGTAAAATTTGTGTTAATATTTCACATCTTATGAAGATGAAAATAAGTGAGGTGCAATATGAGCAATTCTAATAATATTAATCAAAAAATAGAGGAAGCGAAAGATTTAGTTATTAACTCAATTGGTGAAACAATGGATTTATATGGTACAAACCGTAGTGTTGGTAATCTTTACGGTACGATGGTTTTTGAAGGTAGTATGACGCTTGATGAAATGCGTGAACATTTACAAATGAGCAAGCCTAGTATGAGTGCGGGTGTAAAAAAATTGCAAGAATACGATATCGTTAAGCAACAATTTACCCGTGGCAGTCGCAAACAACACTTTATAGCCGAGAAAGATTTCTTTAATTTTTTTCGAAACTTTTTCACACAAAAATGGGAACGTGAAGTCGATACAAATTTAGAAGCGACGAAAAAAGCAGAAAACATTCTTCAAAACATAATACAAACTAATAATTTAAGTGAAGAAGAAAAAGAAAAAATAGATAGTATACAATCCCAATTAAACCACACAAAATTATATTGTAAATGGTTAGAAAATTTAAGCTCTGCAATTGAATCTGGAGACATTTTCGAACATTATCCTATACCAAAAGAAGAAGATTTATAACTTAATTTATTATCAATATTATTCAAAAATCCTCAGAAATTAGATTTATTATCTAATTTCTGAGGATTTTTAAATGCACTATCATTTTTCACATTATAAATTATCGTCTTCAGGATCTGATTTAACTTGAACAATACGAAGTGAACGTCGTTCTACTTCTTTTAGTTTATCTGCTCTTGTTTCCAGTTTAATCCGATCTTTATTAAGTGTAATAATAAAGGATATCATCATAAACGTAAATATAAATAGAAGTGGTACACTTGCTAATAATGAAGCAGTCTTTAATACTTCAAGAGCTCGTTCTCCACCAACTAACATAAGGGAGAAAGGTAATAGACATAAAGCGAAAGCCCAAAATAAACGATTCGCTTTTAATGGTTCCCCTATTACCTTCTTCTGAGACGCAGCCGCTAAAATATAAGAACCTGAATCAAAAGTCGTTGCTAAGAATAAAAATGCAGATATTAAGAACAACACTATAATTAAAGAACCAATTGGCAATTGGTGCATAACTTCTATAATTGTTGCTTCAGTACTATGTTTATTTAAAAAATCAACAACATTAAACTGTCCACTAATTTGTAAATAAACAGCATAGTTACCAAAAATACCAAAGAATAAGACACATCCCAATGTACCATAAGCAATTGTTCCTAATATGACTTCTTTGAGACGACGACCTTTTGAAATTCGAGCAATAAATAAACCAATAAATGGTGCATATACAAGCCACCATGACCAATAAAATATCGTCCAATCTTGAGGGAAATTTGTTTCTTTACGATTTCTAATTCCACCAAATGGCTCCATCCATGTTGCCATATGGAAGAAATCTCGCATCATATTCCCAAAACCAGTTAAAGTTGTTTCCATAATAAAGATGGTTGGACCTACAATAAATACAAATGCAAGTAGTAAGAATGATAACCATACGTTAATATCACTTAATTTTTGTATTCCTTTTTTTAAACCTGTATAAGAACTAATTGCAAAAATGACTGTGATTGTGAAAAGTATAATTGAGCGAATAACCATATTGTCTCCATCTATACCTGTTAATCGTTCAATTCCAGAAGAAATTAATGGCACACCTAATGCTAAAGAGGTTGCCGCTCCTCCTAATAGTCCAAATATAAATAAGATATCTACTAATTTACCTAAAAATTTATCAGTTTGTCCTTTCAGTACTGGACGACAAGCTTGACTAATTTTATATACTGGTTGTTTCTTTACAAATACTAAATAGCCAATAGGCAAAGCAGGTAATACATAAATTGCCCATGCAATAGGTCCCCAATGAAACATGCCATATTGCGTTGCATATGTAAGGGCCTCATCAGTCATTCCTTTAGCTCCATTTGGAGGTACCTGATAATAGAAGGCCCATTCGATAACACCCCAATAAAGAATATCTGAACCAATGCCTGCACAAAATAGCATTGCAGCCCAACTAAAATTATTGAATTCAGGTTTATCACTTGCTTTTCCTAAAGTCACATTCCCATATCGACCGAAAGCAATATAGAGTACAAAGGATAAAACAGCTAAACCTATAAATAAGTAAACAGATCCTATCGAGTTAGAAATAGCACTATTTATATCAGTAATAACTTTCTCACTTGCACTTGGAAAGACCATCATAGGTATAACTGCCGCAAGCAAGACAATCACAGTACCTATAAAGGTGGGCCAATCCATTATTTTTTCTTTTTTCAACTAAGATCCTCCTTTGAATATTATATGTACGACTTATAATTTATTTAAGTGAATGATCCACATGATGACAATATCTAAAATTAAATAAAAATGCAAATTACATTCATAAATTTATTTTAGCAAAACTGAATATTTATATATTTTATTCCATTGAAACTATCAAAAAAATTAACTATATCAATAGTGTTAAATTAAAAATAAACGTTTTAAACAAACCTTAGATTATAAACATTGAATTTTTATTCATTTTTAATGAATATATATTTTTTTGAAATTCTCTGTTTTAAATTAAAAATAAGAGAAGCATGGAATTCATAATAGAATTCACATTCTTCTCTTCAATATTTAAAAAGGCACAAAAGGTCTTCTCAATCTATTAAATTTTCATGAAACTTTAAATCATTTATATTACAAATATTCTATTATAAATTAATATCCTAATATTATTTTTATTATAAAACCGACAATAACTGAAACACCTATTGCAAAGAATCCTGGAATAATAAAGCTTGTAGGTCGTGTACGTCCTGTTTCATCTAAATTAACTGCGAATAATAACGTTGGTTGCGCAGGTATAACAAAGTTAACATTTAATGTTTGTACCATTGCTACAAAATACATGGGTGGAATTCCCATACTCATGACGATAGGTACCATAATCGATGCTGTTGCTGTTTGTGAAATAACAATCATCGCTACTACAGCTACAAGAATGATCACAAGCCAAGGCATGTGTTGAATCGTTTTACCTACATCATTTTGTATGATATGTAAATTGTGAGGTGCGTTAAATACTGTCGCACCTAACCAACCAGGTCCAAGTACTGCAAATAATGCACCAATAGCAGATTGTGTAATATTTGAAGATAGAATATTACTCGTATTCACTTTCAACATTAATAAATTAATTGCTGCACTTAAATACATAAAGAATTGTACAATTTCTGTCATTGATACAGTGACATCTTTTCCATTGACATTAAACGAAGGCATGAATTGAGGAAAAATACCAAACGTAAGAATACCAAACACACACAGAATAAATGCTAAAACACCTATCTTTACTCTAGTAGAAAAAGCATGATTTACATCAACATCAGGTGTATGCGCAATTTCACTTTTAGTAATTGTATTTTTACGTCCTACAAACGTACAAAATATACTTAACATAAACATAGTGATTAATGATGTAGGTAAGACAATGCTTAAATATTGACCCATTGAAATGTCATGACCTGCAAGTACTGAAATAATATAGGCTGTTGCAGATGCAGCTGGACTACAAAGTAAAGCCAAATTAGCAGTTAGTACTGAAGCAATGAGTGGTCGCTTAGGTTGGATTTTAGCTTTTACTGCAGTTTGAGCAATAATAGGTTCTAGTGATAAAGCAATATTTGCAGTTCCTACTCCAAATACGAAGACAAATACAATCATCGGTGCAATAAAAATAATTGATTTTGGAAATCGTTCAATGATTTTCGAAGCAAGATAGACAAGATAATCAATTCCGCCTGTAGCTTGTAACGTTCCTCCAGCTATACCAATTGCCAAAATAATTAGTACTGCTGTAACAGGGGCAGAACCAGGAGGAAGTTGAAATCCAAATATCATAATCAATTGGGCCACAATAGCAAAAATACCACACCCTAAAGCACCTGCTGTGCGCAATCCTAGCATAATGGCTACAATCATTATGATAATTTCTACTATAAACAGTAGCATTATAATAGCTCCTAACTTTAAATAGTTCATGTGAATTTTTTAACATGTCTATTTTATCACTTTTATTTGTTAAAAGTATATAATTGTATAAAGTTAATTAATATAAATATTTTGATAAAAAAACCTTTAAAAATCAAACAGATTCTTAAAGGTTTATCAATGTTTATTGATTTTTATAATCTTCGTTGAGTGATGCACGACCTTTTTCATCATATACTACGTCATCATTGGTATGGCCTTTTGCCATTTTAAGATTTTTCTCAATACGTGCTTCTTCTTCTTTTTTAGAACGACTTCTATAAAAGCGTTCCTCAAAAAGCGAACCCCAAATGAGACCAAATATGACGCCAATCGTAATTACCACAATTGCGATCACTAGGATCCATTGAAGTACTCCTAACGCCATTGTGAATCACCACCTTTATATTTGAACACTATAAGAACTAGTAGTTATATATTCCCTTTATAAAGCGATTTAAATCATATTAAATATAATTTTTAAAAATAAAAAAAGAGCAAGTTAGAATTCGTTTTGAATTCATATACTTGCTCTTTTAAACAACGTTATTGTTTTAATATCTTAGTCTTTATTTTACATTAATTTTTAAATAATTTATTTCCTTAAATTATGAAATGTAATTGTATGAACTTGCTTGACTTGCTGAAATTGTACGTGTAGATACTACACCTACACCTTGATAGTTCATTTCAGATACTGTAACAGAACCATCATTATTTACACTTTCAACATATGCAACGTGACCATAACCACCTTGAGTTGTTTGCATTACAGCACCTGCTTTAGGTGTATTGTTTACAGTATAACCAGATTGCGCTGCTGCGTTAGCCCAGTTATTTGCATTACCCCAAGTGTTACCGATTGAACCACCAACTTTGTCATATACATAATATGTACATTGACCCCAAGTATAGTAATTCGCACCTGAACTTGTTTTACCTGAGAATGCTTTAGTTGAATCAGTTGATTGTGTTCTTGGTGCACTTTGAGTTGTAACTTTTATATTACTGTCTGATGTTGACGCAGTGTTAGCGCCTAATCCACCTGTCGTATTATTAGTTGTATAAGATTGATTGTTGTTTGTTGTATATGAATAATTGCTATTGTAATTATAGCTATTATTGTTGTAATTATTATAGTTAGATTGACTATTATTTGAATCATTAGTGTGATTTAAACGATCAGGACTCCAATTACCTTGCCATGTGTAATGATAGTTACCTTGTTGATCAATTGTATAAGAGTAGCTATATGAAGTTGGGTCATTAGGGTTATATCCATTATTTTCCGCTGCATGTGCGTCATGATGCGCAAATCCAACTGTAGCGATTCCGGCTGTGGCGATAGTTACTGTAGCGATTTTTTTCATAATTAAATATCCTCCTAGAAATTTAAAACATTCTTCCTTTATTTATCACGTGGCTACTTTCAAATGACATCTCAATATTCAATTACTTCGAATTATTTTTTCTCGTTAATTAACGACAAGACATACTTTATCAGATAAACAAGCGTTTGTGGGCGTTGTTAATACCTTGTAATTGAATCATAATAATACGATGATTTTTGTAATTAAATATCTCGTTTGTTACATCACTCAAAATGCTTTATTATCAGTCTTTTTATCAATTTAATCAACAGTGTCATTACAGATAGTGTAATATATCTGATTATTTTAAATATGTTTTATTTCATAAAATAAGGGAATATTATCTATTATTTTCAAGAATTTATAGCAAAAAAACGAGTGAGACAACGTTCATTTTGAATTCGTTATCTCACTCGTTTGGTTATTCATTAAATATATTGATGTTCTTTTAAGTAATTAAGAATATGTTCAACTGATTCATCTATACTCTGTGTTTCAGTATTAATAGTTATTTCAGGATGTTTTGGCGCTTCATAAGGCGCACTAATTCCTGTAAATTCTTTAATTTCACCTGAACGTGCTTTTTCATATAAACCTTTAGGGTCTCGTTTCTCACATTCTTCTACACTACACTCCGTGTATACTTCAATGAATTCTTCGTCTTCTAAGATATTACGCACTTCATCACGATCTTCTCTATATGGAGAAATAAATGCAGTAATTGCAATTGTTCCTGCATCTACAAGCAATTTACTTACTTCACCAATACGACGAATGTTTTCTTTACGGTCTTCTGGACTAAATCCTAAGTTTTTATTTAAACCGTGTCGGACATTATCACCATCTAATCGATATGAATGTTTACCTTTTTCAAATAGCGCTTTTTCAAGTGCCACAGAGATTGTTGACTTACCAGAACCAGATAAACCTGTAAACCAAATGACAGCACTTTTATGACCATTTTGGCGTTGTCTATCTTCTTTAGTTACTTCTGAATCATGCCATGTAATATTTGTTGATTGACTCATGTTATATACTCCCCCAAATTACTTTTGTCTTAATCCTTTAATTAATACTTCTGCAACTTCAGGTCTTGAGAATTCTTTTGGTAATGATTCGCCATTACGTAATTTTTCTCTTACTTTTGTACCACTTAAATGTACATGGTTTGATGCATCATGTGGACACGTTTTGGCTGTAGCCATATTGCCACATTTTTTGCAGTAAAATGCATGTTCAAATTTTAAAATATGAATATCTAATTCATCCTCAAATTGAGAGATAAGTTCTTGTGCTTCATAAGTACCATAATAATCACCAACACCTGCGTGATCACGTCCAACAATAAAGTGTGTACAACCATAATTTTTACGAACTGTAGCATGTAAAATTGCTTCACGAGGACCTGCATAACGCATCGCTGCGGGATAGATAACTAAACGTGCTCTATCTTTAGGAAAGTAATTTTTCAAGATAGCTTGATAACTTTCCATACGTACATCTGCTGGGATATCATCCGCTTTAGTTTCGCCAACTAAAGGATTTAATAATAAACCATCTACAATTTCTAATGCAGATTTTTGAATATATTCATGTGCACGATGGACAGGATTACGTGTTTGGAATCCAACTACTGTTTTCCACCCTAAATCTTTGAATAATTGGCGTGTTTCAGCAGGATCTAAATGATAATCTGAAAATTCATCATGTTTAGGACGATTTACTAATTGAATAGGACCTGCTAAATAAACGTTCCCTTTTTCATATACTTTTTTGACACCTGGATGCGCTTCTTCAGTCGTACCGTAGACATTTTGAGCTTCTTTTTCTTTATCATACGTATATTTTTCTTCAAGTTTTAAAGTACCATAAAGCACTTCATCTTCACCATATAAAGCAATATCATCACCAATATTAAGTTCATTAGCTTGTGTCTCAGTGACAGGTAAAGTGATAGGAATACTCCATACTAGTCCATTTTCAAGATGTGTATCTTCAACAACTTTTTTATAATCCGCTTCTCCCATAAATCCAGTAAGTGGACTAAAACCACCAATAGCTATTAATTCTAAATCTGAAATGGACCAAGGATTTAAAGTTAATGATTTAAAAGCGTTCGCTTTTTCAATTAATGCTTCTCTATCCTTTCCTTCTACAATTCGATTAATTAACTCTCCACCATGTGGCTTAATTGTATAATTGATAATATCTTCATTTATTGGCATTATTGATAACCTCTTTTCTAATTATTTTGATTAGTTTACTCGGTTTTATTTATAAGAAAAAGACAATTTTTTGTTGCGAATAATAGTAATAATAACTAATACAATAATCGCACAAATAATTGCGAATCGAATAACATTTGTCACTGTAGTGTCTTTGATGAAATACGTCATTAAAGCATTACTATTTGTAAAAATAATAAGACCACCTACACAGATTGCTAAAATATTAATGGGCAATATTTTAGTTAAATAGGCTGAAATTGGTGCGGCAATCATACCGCCTATACTTAATGCAATGACAAACCACCAATTAATTTGAGTAAATCCTAAAAAGATAATAAAACTTAATGATGTTGAAAGTGTTACAAAAAATTCACTTGCAGACACTGTACCAATAGCATAGCGTGGTTGAATTTTATGACTTGCAAGTAACAACGGTGTATTGACTGGTCCCCAGCCTCCACCACCGATGGCATCTAGAAAACCAGCAACGGCTCCTTGTGGAACAAGTTTCACACTACTAAGTGTTCCTACGTGTGTATGAACGTCTTTGTGACGTTTAAATAAAAACTGATACAAAATATAAAAACCCATTGAAAGTAAGAATAGTGCTATATAAGGTTTAATATAGTCACCATGTATTTGAGTTAATAATGCTGCACCGATAAATCCACTGATTGATCCTGGTATTGCGAGTTTCAACATGGTTGGCTTATGTACATTTTCAAATTTCCAATGTGATGTACCCGATGCAGCAGTCGTTGCTATTTCTGAAAAATGTACCGTTGCTGAAACAATCGCGGGTGCTATTCCGTATGTTAATAATATGGATGAGGAGGAGGCACCGAATCCCATTCCGAGTGATCCATCAACAAGTTGTGCTAAAAATCCAGCTAATGCAAATATAAACAATTTTCTCATATATCACATATCCCTTCATACCTAAACTTGTAAATGAAGCCATCGTGTGAATTCTTGTTGCTTAACCTCATCTAAATACTCATCAGATAAAATATGTTGTAATAAATCCTGTTTCCTAGATGGCTCGATTGATAATCGTTTAATTAGTTGTCTACTTTCATATAAAAAATCAATATACATTTCATATGATTCATCGTACATATCGCTTATTCTTGAAATCATTTTTTTACTCAATTTAGGACTTGCCCCATTGGTTGACACGCTAATAGAAAGTTTTCCACGTTTTAAAATACTTGGAATCGTAACATTTCCAACTTGGGCTTTCGAAGCATGATTACACAATGCATGAGGAGGAACACTTTCTAACACTTTTGTATTGACTTCGTTATTATTTGTGGCAATCACTACAAAGTCGGCATGTTCAACGTCTTGTGGCTCGAATTCTTTTTGGCTCCAAGTGATATTTTCGTTATCTAATAGTTCTTTTAAAGTTGTTGAAATAATAGGACTAACAATATGAACATCAGCACAATATTCAATTAAAGTTGAAGCTCGTTTCGTTGCAACTTTTCCGCCACCTACTATGACAATAGATTTCTGGCTTAAATCAATCATGAGCGGCATATTATTCATATTGTCGTCCTCCTATATTAGATATTTTTCAAATTATGGTAATGTCATTTCAAAATCTGATACTTGTTCTTTGAACCAGCTAATTTTTTGACGCATATTTACAACATCACCAATCACAATCATTGCAGGATTTTTGATTTCAGATGCACGTTGTACAATACTACCTAATGTTCCAGTGACTGTTTTTTGAGAAGCTGTTGTCCCTAAATGTACTAGCGCTACAGGTGTATCTACTGACTTACCATGACGCACTAATAGTTCACAAATTTCAGGCAAACGTTTTACACCCATATAAATACACAATGTTTCAGGACCATGCGCTAAATGTTCCCAATATGCTTCTTTCGTCATACCTGGTTTATTCACAGCTGTAACAAACGCAACTGATGAACTATAATCTCTATGAGTAACAGGAATTCCTGCATAAGCAGGAGCTGCAATTCCTGATGTAATACCAGGAACAATTTCAAATGGAATTTGATTATCCGCTAATATCCCTGCTTCTTCACCACCACGTCCAAAAACAAAAGGATCACCACCCTTTAACCGTGTAATAGTGTGACCTTTTTTCGCTAAATTCACTAACATACGATTTGTTTCCTCTTGTGGCAATGAATGCTTATTTGGATCTTTACCACAATAGAAGAACTTTGTGTTGGGTTTTGCAAAATCTAAAATTTCTTTATTCACTAAGCGGTCATATAAAATCACATCTGACGCTTGAATCGCTCTCATACCTTTTACAGTTATTAAATCTGGATCACCAGGTCCTGCACCTACAAGATAAACCTTTCCCATCTTATCACCCCGTTCGTCTTCTATTTCTTTAAAAATCAGCTGTGAAAATCTCTACCATCATGAACTTTAGCTACTACACCCGAACGAATAACGAAGTCTCCGAAATGTTCACCTTCGAGACGTGATTTTCCATAATCCATTAAAATTGGTCGTAAGCTTTCAAGGATTTCTTTTTCATCGATGTTTTCTTTATATAATTTATTTAAGCGATCACCGTTAAAGCTTCCACCTAAATACATATTATATTTGCCAGGCGCTTTACCAATAAATGCAATCTCAGCTAATGCAGGTCGTGCACATCCATTTGGACAACCTGTCATACGTATAGTAATCTCTTCTTCACTAACACCTGCTTCATCTAATAAATCTTCAATTTTAGATAATAGCGTTGGTAAATAACGTTCTGATTCAGCCATTGCTAAACCACAAGTTGGAAATGCTACACAAGCCATTGAATTACGTCTTAAACCACTATAATTTTTACCATCAGTTAAACCGTATTTATCAATAAGAGATTGAATATCTGCTTTTTTCTCTTCAGTTACATTAGCAATAATTAAATTTTGGTTTGGAGACAATCTAAAATCACCCGTATGTGTTTCTGCAATTTCTCTTAACGCCGTTTTTAATTTATAGTCTTCTGTATCTTTTACACGTCCATTTTGAATGAATAATGTATAATTCCATACACCTTTTTCACCTTCAATCCAACCTAAACGATCGCCATTGTGTTCAAATTTAAATTCACGAGCTTCACTAATTTCCCAGCCTAGACGCGTATTTAATTCTTTAACAATATTGTCTACACCAAAACGATCTACTGTGTATTTAAAACGTGCATTTTTACGATTTGAACGATTACCAAGATCACGTTGAATTGTAAGTAAAGCTTCACATACATCTATGACTTTGTCTTTAGGAATAAATCCAGCGATGCGTCCTACTTGAGGATATGTATCTGGATTACCATGCGTCATACCAATGCCGCCACCAATAGCCACATTAAATCCAATAAGTTCATCATTTTCTACAATTGCAATTAAACCAATATCTTGTGAAAATACATCAATATCATTGGATGGTGGTACGGCAATACCAATTTTAAATTTACGTGGCAAATATTTTTCCCCATACATTGGTTCTACTTCTTCTTTAGAATCAAGTACTTTCTCTCCATCTAACCAAATTTCATGATAGGCATTTGTTTTTGGTAATAAATGATCACTAATAGCTGTGGCATAATCAAGTATTTCTTTATTAATATTTGATTGATATGGATTTGGGTTACACATTGTATTACGATTGACATCCCCACATGCTGCAATCGTATCTAACACTGAGTCATTAATTTTTTTCATAGATGATTTTAAATTTCGTTTTAAAATACCATGAAATTGGAATGTTTGACGTGTTGTTAATTTCAATGTATGATTCGCATAATTATTAGAAATATCATCCATTGCAATCCATTGTTCAGGTGTTGCTTTACCTCCAGGTAGTCGCACACGAATCATGAAAGTATATGCAGGTTCTAATTTTTGTTTACGACGTTCATCACGTAAATCTCGGTCATCTTGTTGATAGCTCCCATGAAACTTAAGTAATTTGGTATCATCATCAGAAATAGCACCAGTTAAAGGATCAGCTAAGCTTTCTTCAATCGTACCGCGTAAATAATTACTTTCAGTTTTTAAATGTTCTAACGCATCAAGGTTTTCATTTAACTCATCAGCAATTTGTTTAATCGTTTTAGCCATTCACTCTCCACCCTTTCTTTAGTACACGTCACGTTGATAACGTTTATCTTTTTTCATTTGTTTTAAGTAACTTTCAGCTTCTTCTTCAGTTAAATTTCGTTCTTTCACTAATACATTGCGTATCGCTTGATGTACATCTTTAGCCATATTTTTTTCATCACCACAAATATAGATAGATGCACCTTTTTCTAACCACTCATTAAATTCTTTACTATGTTCAGCAATGCGATGTTGTACATACACTTTTTGATCTGTATCACGTGAGAAAGCGACATTCATTTTTTCAAGAACACCATCGTTTAACCATTCTTGCCATTCCGTTTGATATAAGAAATCAGTAGTAAAGTGTTGATCGCCGAAGAATAACCACGTATTACCTTTATAACCATATTCTTCACGTTCTTGCATATGTGCTCTAAATGGCGCAATACCTGTACCAGGTCCTATCATAATAACAGGTGTCTCTCCATCTTTAGGGAATTTAAAGTTTGGATTACGTTTAAGATAAATTGGAACAGTATCTCCTGGTTGAATACGTTCAGCAAATTGAACTGAACATACACCTGAACGATCTCTACCGTGTGTGTTATATCTTACTGCACCAACCGTAATGTGAACTTCATCAGGTAATGATTGATAACTACTTGATATAGAATATTCTCTAGGAGGTAATTTTCTAAGAATTTGATATACATCTTCAGGCTCTAATTCTTCAGGTGGGAAATCATTCAGTAAATCAATAAAATCTCTACCTTCAATATAGTTTTGTATCCACTCACTATCTTGAACTTTGTCTTCTAACGTTTCATTATCAAAATATGCTGCTGCATTTTGAAGTAATGGTCTCGTTAATTTTGTAATTTCAAAGTAAGATGTTAATGCTTCTTCTAATGAAATCGTATCTCCATCTTCTGAGATTTGAATTTGATCTCCCGGATCCCATCCTAATGTACTTATCAGTAATTCAACTAAAGCTGGATCATTTTGTGGTAAAACGACTAAGCAATCTCCTACTTCATATTCTTCACCAAAATTATCTAATAAGAACTCAATATGACGTGTTTCTTTATTAGATCCTCTACCATTTAAATTAATATTTTCTAATACTTCAGCTTGGTATGGATTTGCCTTTGAGTATTTTTTTTCTTTTGCAGATTTAATTGATTCACTTACAACTTGTTCACTTTGTGTACCTTCAGGTGCTGAGTCAATAGTATTAATGACATTAGCCATCCATTTTTCAGCATCTTCTTCATAGTCAACATCACAATCAACACGTTCATATAATCGTTCGGCACCAAGTTCTTCAAGTTTTTTATCAAAATCTCTACCTGTTTGGCAGAAGAATTCGTAGGTTTGATCACCTAATGCAAGTACTGAAAATCTCACTCCCTCTAATTTAGGTGCCTTTCTACCATGAATAAATTCATGTAATTCGGCTGCATTATCCGGTGGATCTCCTTCACCTTGTGTGGAAGTAATAATAAATAAATCTTCAACATTTTTAAGATTTTTAGGTTTAAATTCATCCATTGCTTTTAACGTTACATTATGTCCAATATTTGAAAGACGTTCTTCAAATATTTCTGCTAAACCTTGCGCATTTCCTGTTTCTGAACCATATAGTAATGTAATCGCACGTTTTTCAGGTTGAATTGTTGGTTCATTTTGTTGAAGCATTGTTTCAGTATCCTTTGAAACAGCTCCTATTTGCGAACCCTGTGTCTCAGATGTTCCTGATGTAAGTTGTTGATTTGCGACTAAATAGCCACTTAACCATACTTTTTGTTCTGGCGTAAGTGTCTGTAACAATTCATTAATTTGTGTGGCTTGTCCTTCAGTAAAAGGACTGTTGGTAACACTTAGATTCAATTCATCCACCTCTATCATTTCAATCTTTATTTTATTTAAAATACTTACTATCTCTATATTATGTAATCTATATTCGACTTTCCAGTAAAAATCGAATATAGAATATTTTTAAATACTTATCAGAATACTATGTTTTTTGTATAAAATTTTTTAAACCTTACATCACGGTTTATCTGCAACATGAAGTCCACATTCTGTTTTTTCAAAACTTGACCAACGTCCTGCTCTGGAATCATCAGAATTGAATACTGGCGCTGTACAAGGAATACAACCAATACTTGGATAATGCTGGTCATGAAGTTCATTATAAGGTAAATCATGTTGTTTAATATAATCCCAAACTTCATCTTCCGTCCAATAAATTAAAGGACATACTTTAATCGATTTAAAACGTTCATCTTTATTAATGAAATTAGTTTTAGCACGAGTCGGAGATTGATCTCTTCGTAGTCCCGAAATCCAGGCAATCGCACCACCTAATACCTCTTCTAAAGGTTTAATTTTACGAATATAACAACATTGATTTGGATTATTTTTCCATAATGCAGGATTGTATTTCTTAGCTTGTTCTTCAAGCGTCAATTCTGGTTTCTTCATTTCAATACATAACTTAGGAAAACGTTCTTTTACTCTATCAATTAAATCGTATGTTTCTTGAAAATGTAAATCTGTATCTAAAAATACAATTTGAGCATCTGGTTTAATTTGATAAATCAAATGAATAAGTACCATGCTCTCTGCCCCAAAACTACATGAGTAAACGATATCTTCACCATACGTAGTATAAGCCCATTTTAAAATTTCATAGGCACCCTTTGTCGCGTCGTCAGTAGAAATGGAGTCAATAAATGGATCGCCATCCAAACTCTCATACGTTATCTTTGATACTGACATAAACCTATGATCCCTCCTCAGTATTTACAAATTTATTAATCTAATACCTATCAGAATTGTCAGAATAATATGCTAATACTTTAACGAGTTTTGAGGAGAAAGTCAAGAAAGTTTAGGGAATATTTACTTTAAAATAAACATACATTTTTTTCGAACTAAAAAATAATATTAATAAAAAAGTGCAATATCCTGTTATGGAATCGCACTTTTTTTAATTAATATTCTCGAACTACAAATATAAGTTTTATTTTATTCCTACTTAAATAAATACCTACTTCATAACCGTTTTTTTCATTATTGAAGCAACTCCAACTGTAATTACTACCTTTTCTTTAAAACTAGGATTATAATTAACTACTAAATCCTTGTAATCAATTCATAATCTATACACTCTATATGAATTTTATATTTTCCGACTATCTTTTTAACTTCCTTTTCAGTCATACTTGAAAAACTATATATCCATTCATACTTATATTTATTCATGATTTCAAATGACTTTAAAGATATTTTCTATAAATTTATTATAGTATGTAAAAATAATAATGAAGTGTTTCTCACTTCATTATTACTAACTAGTTATTCTTTTCATAACGTACTTTTTGACGGTAACCATATGTGCTTTCTTTAATTAATTGATCATTAAGCAATCCTGCGCCTATTGCTCCTGCAACAGTAGATATTGAGGTTGCAAACCAAGGAATACTTAAATAAAGTTGGACACTGGCTGGTCCTTTTAAACCTACTTGTTGTCCTAAGAATCCTGGAGGTAATAAAACAAGCTCTGCAATTAAGAATAATAAATATAAAATCATATAATATATAACAATGGCTATCAATAAAGTCATGATGGTTGTTAAATTATATAACATTACAATTCTTTTATGCTTAGCTTTTTTTGTAGATTCCCATAGACCATGGGATACCATGATCCAAACGAGCATACCTAAAATTGCCATGATGGAAATTCCAAATAATCGCCATACAGAAAAATCAAGCCCCATATTCCACATGGTTGAAAAAATCAATCCGAATGCACCTGTCGTAAAAGCAATCGCTACAATATTACTTAAACTTGCCATCATATTCAGTGGGTTATTCGCAAAGGTCATTCCACTGACAAGTCGTATCATTCCAAGACTACGTGAATTTGATAAATATCTTAAATGATTGTTTCCTGTTTCTTTTAAATGTACTTCTGTTTTCTCAATACGTGAAAAAGGAAATTGTTTATTGATTTCTTTCTTAACCCTATTATTGTCATCATAACCCACATGCTCTCTTTCAGAATAATGAAGTTCATTAATAATGGTTACGATAGCATGTTTAAAACGATTCTTTACAGGACGCCATCCAAAAGCAGGATATGAGAATATTGCAGCGCCATTTTCTTTATTAATATCTAAAGCAAGTACGTTTTGATGATAGAACATAGGTAAGTCTGTAATTCCTACAACATAATCCCATTCTCTTTTATTATGATAATCTTGAATTTTTTTGAATATTTCCTCCACACTTTCCGCAAAACCAGTAAGAGGATCCACCACGAGATCAACTTTCCAGTCACGTTGATGATTATCCTGTTCTGATAATATATTGGGGATGTCATTAATTAAACTTTGTGCTAATTTCTCTGTCACTCCTGGCGCCACAACGAGACCAATTACTTTTTCTCCACTCATGTTGTCTCCTCCTCTCTATGATCTTGTTTTTTATGTTCATCTTGGTGGTTATCATTATTTTGTTTATTGGATGCACTTTCTTTAACTTGTTGATTTGATGCATCATGAGAAGATGATTGAGCTTGTTCTTTTTCTTTCTTCTCTTGTTCTGCTTCTTTATAACGATGATATTGTCGATACGAATAAGTAATCTGACGGATTTTTTCTTCATTCTCGACGGTAGACCCCATTGCCCCAGCAAGTAAACCTAGTGAAGATACAAACCATACTAATTTTACATAATTTATAAATGTAAAATGAGGATGTGCGCTGGTCCATTGATTAAATAAACTTGGTGGAACAAACAATGATACACTTACCGCTAATAAAAGATATAAAATAATATAATTTAAAAATGTAATAATAAATAATGTAAATATGGTAGTGAAATTATAAATATAGCGATACACACGCTGTGATTTAGCTGTTTTACGTTCAATTAATTGATGTGCATAGAGTAACCAGCCTGTCATACCTAGGATAGCAATAAGCATAAGTATAATAAATCTTATTATGGAGTACTGTATACTCAGTTCCCAAGGCATGGAGAAAATCGATACATAAGTCCCAGTTGCAAAAGCAACTGAAATAATCTTTTTGAAATTAAAAATATTTTTCCATGGTTCATTTGCACGTGTGAGTCCTAAAATCAGTTGAATCCAACTGAGAATAAACCATCGATGAATATAACGTTGTTTGGGCGTTTCATCTTCATTGGGTTCTACTGCTTTAGGATGTATAAGAGGATGAATTTTGGGAGCCACTCTTGAAGTTGAATAATACAATTGTTCAATAATAGAAGTTAAACTATTTCTTAATTTTCGTCGTAAGTCTATCCAACCTAATGAAGGTAAAGATAGCATCGCTACTTGTTTATCATTATTAAAATCACTAATCACTACTTTATTTCCAGAAATACTTGGTAAATCTGTAATACATACAACAAAATCCCAATCATGTTTCTCTTTCATCTTTGCCGCTTTATCAATACTTTCATGTACATCTTCAGCTGAGCCAATCATTAAATCAACGTGGAGTTGAAATACCCATTCTTGTTGATCATTCACACGTTGATTCAGCTGTTCTTTTATATCTGGAATAACAGATTCTACATGTTTATGAGACACACCAGGTGAAGGTATCAAACCGATTTTGTGCATTGTGTTATCCTCCTTTCTTTATCAATATAAAGAGCAAGGTGTACGTCGAAAAAGTCTACTCTTTTCAAACGTACACCTATTTATATATGATTATTTAGCAAGTACAAGTGGTGAAAAGATAATGTAAGCAAGTACCACTAAACCTAGAACAATACCGCCTGTAACATAACGATATTTCCAAGGTGTAAGATCTACTTTAGCTTTATTAGTATTTAAGTCAAACGTATTGGAAGGTTTAAATTTATTAAAGACAAGTATAATAGCTAAATCAATAAAGAACATAAAACTAAAAGTATATAGATAATTTAATTGTGGCACCATAAAACTAATTGCAGCATATAACACAATGTGTGTAACTAAAGCAACTTTAGCGCCTAATTTAGATGTATGCTTAGAATAAAATGCAACTAAGACCAATGCAAGTACCGGCATACTATACACACCATTGAACTGTTGTACAATCGCATATAATCCACTTGGGAAAAGTGCAATAAGTGGAGATATACCTACTACAATGATGCCAATCACAACTGTCGCGATATGCCCGACACGTGCAATATGTTGATCCGAAGCACGCTTACCAAAAATAGGTTTATAAAAGTCTAAAGTAAAGAGTGTTGTTGTACTGTTTAATGATCCTACGAATGAACTTAATATGGCTCCAAAAATAACTGCTCCGAACAGACCATAACCCCAATCAGGTAAAATCGCCTGAATCAATGCGGGATAAGCATTATCATTAGATGTTATACCCCCATTGAAATAATTATATGCAATGATACCTGGAATTACTGTAAAAATAGGACCAAATACTTTAAATAAACTTAAATATATCGCACCTTTTTGTGCTTCTTTTAAATTCTTACCAGCTAATGCTTTTTGCACAATCATTTGGTTCGCACACCAAAAGAATAAATTATTAAAGAACATACCAAAGAATAATGTTGGCCATGGAACAACATCTGAATCAATGGCTCCAAAAGCGTTTAGTTTTTCAGGCGTACGTTGGACCATGTGGTCGAACCCTTTTACAAAATTCCCATCACCTAAATGATGTAAACCTAAAATTGTAATAATCAAACCACCTATAATTAATCCGACACCATAGATTGAATCACTAAATGCACTCAGTGACAAACCACCGATGAATAAATAGATAACGCCTACTGCACCAATGACAAACGCAATAATAATCGTTGCTGTTGCATCACTTACTCCTAAGTATTTTCCAATATTAAACATTTTATTAAATACTAATGAACCAGAATATAAGACAACTGGTAAAAATGATACAACATAAGTGAAAATAAATAATATAGAAACGAAACGTTTAGTAAAGGTACCATAACGCATTTCAAGCAATTCAGAAATGGTATCCACACCGTACCTTAAATATTTTGGTAAGAATATCCATGCAAGTAAGACAACTGCTACAGCAGCTGTGACTTCCCAAGCCATCACTTCCATACCCTTACCATAACTTTGACCATTCTGTCCTACAATTTGTTCTGTAGATAGATTAGTCATAATAATCGTTGAGGCAATCGTAAATCCTGTTAAACTATTGCCTCCCATAAAATAGCCATCTGCACTATCAGTCTTTATTTTTCTTGAACGCCAAAACGCATAAAGACTGACCCCCATAACAACGGCTAAAAATAAAATAATTGCTAGCCAATTCATAATAAGTGTCGCTCTCCTCAATATTTTATTTATAAAAAATAAAAACGTTAAATCTTCATTCAACGTTAAACTGTTTATTACTTATCCTATAAAGCACCTATTTAGGGTAACTTCTATTTTAAATACGGTATATCTGATTTTCAATCATATAATTGAAAATTATTATAAAAATAAATTATATAAATTTTTATTTTTATATTCAAATAAAAAAGCAATCAATATAATCTTTAATGGGAGCGCTTGACTTCTGATAATAGAAGTCATAAAGTGAAACTATAGTTAAATCATATGCACTAGGGGTGTTTTAAAACTGAGATGAGGTGTAACCTCAAACCCTTTGAACCTGAACTAGCTTATACTAGCGTAGGAAAGTGTCTTATAAAATAAGATGACCTGTTGAGATGTGTCAAACTGTTCTCAATAATGATAGATCTATTTTAATGCAACTTTCCTAATGTGAAGGTTGCATATTTTTTTACTGTAAATGAAGTAAATGGAGGCACGATATTTATGACGAGAACAGTATTAGTAACTGGAAGTAGCCGTGGTTTAGGTGCGGTCATTGCAAAAACATTAGCTACACAAGGATTTGAAGTCATCATTAATTACAACCAAAGTCGTGAAGCGGCTGAGGCACTTGCAGAGGAGCTCGGTGACAAAGCTATCGCAATTCAAGCAGATGTAACACAACGTGATGAAGTTGATCGTTTAGTGAATGAGGCAACACATCATTTTGGAAAAATTGACGTTGTTGTCAATAACGCATTAGTTAATTTTAAATTCGATCCTAATGCTCAAAAGCCCTTTAAAGATTTAACATGGGAAGACTACCAACAACAAATTGATGGTACCCTAAAAGGCGCTTTTAATGTTACTCAAAGTGTCATTCCACAATTTATAGAGCGTGGTTCTGGTGCCATTGTAAGCATTGGCACAAATTTATATCAACATCCCGTTGTACCATATCATGAATACACAACAGCTAAAGCTGGGTTGATTGGATTCACGCGTAATGTTGCAGCCGAATTAGGGCAATATGGTATTACTGCTAATGTAGTGTCAGGAGGGTTGCTTAAAACAACTGATGCTAGTGCTGTCACTACACCAGACGTTTTTGATTTAATTGCACAGACGACTCCATTACGTAAAGTGACTACCCCACAAGATGTTGCTAATATGGTTGCTTATTTAAGTAGCGAAGCAGCAAATGGTATGACTGGTCAAAATATTACTGTCGATGGTGGTTTAACCATGAATTAATATAGGACTGGTCTTCCTTATCTTAGAATAGAAATAAAATGAACATTGGAGTGAGAAATTAAATTGACTCATCAACATCAACTTCATCTCGGTGTATTGATCTATGGGTGTGGTCATCATCAAGCTGCTTGGCAACTTCCCAATTCAAGTATTGAACGTATCGGTGATATTCAATACTATCAAGAATTAGCTCAGTTATCTGAAAAAGGATTGTTAGACGTAGTTTTTTTCGCAGATAATCAGTCTTTTATCCCTAGCTATACTTCGATGCCAAGTTTTTGGTTTGATCCACTGATTAACCTAACTGCTATATCTCAAGTCACACAACATGTTGGATTAGTTCCTACGATTTCAAGTACATTTTCTAATCCATTCACTGCAGCACGTCAGTTACTTAGTTTAGATCATATTAGTGGTGGACGAGTGGGATGGAATTTAGTCACTTCCATGACAGATGTCGAAGCTCAAAATCACAGCATGGACCATCTACCTAATCATGATGAACGCTATAAGAAGGCTGAAGAGTTTGCTCAAGTCATGAACGGATTGTTTGATTCTTGGCATACTGAAGATTTCAAACCCAACCGGCATCATCATACAATGATCAATCGCAATATCAACCCGCTTCACTACAATGGTAAATATTTTCAAGTTCATGGACCATTGACAACGCCAAGTAGCATTCAGGGAAAACCTGTGGCCATGCAAGCAGGTGCATCTAAACAAGGTATTGCATTAGCTACAAAATATGCAGATGCAGTATATTCTGTTTCTTGGAATATGAAGCAAGCAAAACGGTATCGCGAGCGCTTAGATAGTGAAATGGCACAACGTGGCCATCAGCGTTCTATTAAAGTCTTTCCTGGACTAGTCACTTATGTAGGTCATACACATGAAGAAGCATTGAAAAAGAAAGCAGAACTTGATCAACGACTTCCTATCAAAGCCGCTTTAAAGCAACTCAGTTTTTTCATTCAACAAGACTGTAGTCAGTGGGAATTAGATGCTCCTGTGCCTAAACTACCTTCTTTAGAAGAGTTTAACGGTCCCGTTGGTCGATATGAAACCATCTTAGAAATTATTCAAGATAAGCAACCTACTGTCAGAGAATTGCTAAGTTACCTTAATGCGGGTGGTGGACATCTGACACTCATAGGTACGCCAAAAGAAATTGTAGATGAAATGGAACGCTGGTTTAATGAAGGTGTTGCAGATGGATTTAACTTAATGCCACCTTCTTTACCAGATAGTTTAAACGACGTAGTTACACTCATTGTACCTGAATTACAACGTCGTGGCTTATATCGACATCAGTATAAAGGTTCTACACTAAGAGAACACTTAGATTTAATTTAATGTCTAATATATTTTATCCAAACCATATAGTAGAAATTAACGTAAAAAGCGATGGTATTAACTTAGGAATACCATCGCTTATATATATCATATTATTAATATTTGTATGGATCGTTATCTTTTTCTTCTTGAAGCTTTCTTGCTTCATCTTGAATAAAATCATTACTTTGTTGATTCGTTTTATGATTTGAATAACGTTGATCACGATAGTCGTCATCATTTGAATCATTTACGTGTGTATCGTGCTCTTTTTCATTATTATTGTCCACTGCTTGATCTTTATTTGAATAATGATCTTTAATATAACGTTGTTGTTGTCTTTCTTCTTCTTCATTCAAAATGAATGCATTATTATTTGCATTTACATCATGATGATCTCTTTTGTAATGATCATTATAATCAGCATTGCCATACATATCATGCTTAGGTTTACGAACAAGTAACATAATACCTGCAATTAACCATAAAATTAAACTGATCCAGTTTGTAGCAATCGCTAAAATACCTGCAATAATTAATAAGATACCTGCAAGTTTAGGCTTTTTATTAATTAAAATACCGCCAATAATTGCAAGAATTAATGGGATGAACGCGCCCCATGTAAAGAAATTAAATAAACCGCCTAATGCATCCATACCATTATTTATTTCTGTTATAGAAACCTCATTGCCTTGCTTTTGTGTTTCATTAATAATTTGTTCTTTAAAATCAGCATTACCAATAAATGGTTTAATCATTAAAAACATAATTGCAACTAATGCTTGAATTGCGACACCTATCCAAGTAAGGACGTGTTCCCCTGTACGTTTAATGTTATTGTTACCATTTCTATTTGTTGCATCATCATATTGTTTCGCCATTATTCCGCCTCCTTTTTTATCCTTATACCCTACTGCCTAAAGTCTTACACTCATTTATATATAAGAATGAGGATTTCTTTTTACTAATATATCAACGATGAATGAGACGATAATATACACGAGACGTCATTACATACATCAAAGCATAGATTATCATTACAAACACTAAGACACCGATATAAGTTGTTAAGAATAATTTTATATCATTAACATCTAAAATACCAAGCAAAGTATAAATCATTTTAGAAGCACATAGTACATGTATCATAGATACTATAATAGGTAAAGTAAAAATAATAACTACTTGGTCATTAATAACAGATCTAATCCGTTCTTCTTCTAAACCTACTTGACGCATAATTCGATAGTTTTTCCGATCTTCATATCCCTCAGCAATATTTTTGTAATACATCATCGTAAATGTACCAATCATTAAGACTAAAGAAACAATAGTTCCAACAAAAATGAGACCACCATAAATATCAAACATATCCTTATTTAATTCATCTTTATTATCAATTTGAATATCATATTGTTTCATCAATTTAGACTTAATATGATCTATGGACTGTGTATCTTTTGTTTTAAGATTAAAAGCAATGTATGAGTTAATATTTGCTGTTGTTTGATAATAATGAATCAATTGACGTTGTTGATTTACATTATGAGTAACAAGTGTGACTCCACCTGGAACTGGAAATGAAAAATGATCTCCTTTTAACTGATTTGTTTTAAATGTTTGATTCATTAATTTGATATGGTCTAATTTTTGAAACATGAAATGATTCGCTAATATTCCCATTTCATTATGTTTAAGTCTCAGGTGCGTATGATTGATTGTATTGTAATCTTTCTGATTCATTACAATTAAATATATACTATTTAAATCCAATGGACTGTTTTCATTATCTCGCTTTACAAATGAACCCTTCTTATAAGTGACTGCAACACTTCCACTTGTATATTCCCTGAAAGCATCAACATCAGCATGTCTCTTAATCTCATTTTCTAGCTGACGTACTTTATGTTTGCTCGTAGTACTATGATGCACATCTCCACTCAATTCAATACGATATTGTGTTGACATTAAATGATTCGCACGTTGGTCTACACTACGATATGTAGCGACGCTCATTCCTAGAGTCACAATAAGAAAAGTACATAGCATGGTTAAACTAGCCAAACCAATAGAATTAGAATTCATTCTTGAACGTAATCCAGAAATAGTAAAAAAATATTTAGGTCGATAATAAATACTTGGAATCTTTTGAAGCCAATCTATCACTAAGACACTCAATGATATAAATAAGCAATATGTTCCTATTGTCACTAAAATAAGGGCAATAAAAATATTACGTAGTGAAACCAAAATGAGTGTATCTTTTAAGGCAATCATATAACTGTCAACAACAGTTATGATCCCAACAATCAATAAGATATAGAGTAAAGGTTTGGACCATTGTTTTTCCGTTGGATGTTGTTGTTGTATTAACTTAATAGGACTTTGAAATGTGATTTTTATATTGTTGACAATAAATAAAAATAGCATCATTATTGCTAACATCAACAAGGTGTATCTCATTGCACTTATATCAAATGGATATTTTTTTAAAGATACATGCGTATAACCTAATATTCTATTTAACGACATATAAGTTAATGCACCAAATAAGTAACCACCTATAATACTCAGACACCCAATGATAATATATTGATACATTCCTTCTATAAACAGCATTAACCTAAAATGCTTTTTTTCCATACCCAAAATCATATTCATGGCCAGCTCTTTTTGACGACGTCGCATAATAAAACGATTAGCATAAAGAATAAAAAGGAGTCCAAATAGACACATAAAAAAATTTCCTATACTAATAAAAACTGGAATAACATCACTATGCTTATGAATCGAAGTATTCATGTTTAAGGATAATAAAATAAATTCAATCCCAAATAATGTACTGATTACTAAAATAAATGGAATTATAATATGACGCTGTGTCTTAAAATTCTGAATGACTAACGTCCAAACCAAGCGAAAAGTCATTTTAATCACCACTTTCGTGAAGCATTGCTAAACTATCAGCAATACGTTTTTGAAACTCTGATTGTAGTTCCTCCCCACGATAAATTTCATGATATAAACGGCCATCTTTAATGAATAAAATACGTTTGGCATAGGAAGCATCCACAGCCGAATGTGTCACCATTAAAATGGTTTGCTCATTTTTATTAATGTCTCTAAATAGTTCCATAATCGTTTTAGACGTTTTAGAATCAAGTGCACCTGTAGGCTCATCTGCGAGTAACAAATCTGGTTCATTAATCAGTGCTCGACAGATAGCCACGCGTTGTTGTTCGCCTCCTGATATTTCAAAAGGATATTTATTAAGAAGTGGTTCAATATGTAACTGATAACTTAAGCGATAAAGACGATGACGCATCGTTTGATGTGAGCGATTCGCAAGTACAAGTGGCATTAAAATATTATCTTTATTTGTCATCGTCGGTAAAATATTAAAATCCTGAAAAACAAAACCTAAATGGTCTCGACGGAAATAAGCGATTTCTTTATTACGTAATTGACGGATATTTTGCGCGTCAATCGTTATCGTACCTTCAGTAGCTTTATCATAAGTTGCAATTAAATTAAGTAAAGTGGACTTCCCAGATCCAGATTCACCCATAATCGCTACAAACTCACCCCTATCCACATTAAATGAAATCCCATTTAATGCGGTAGTAGCATTCAGGCCTCTTCCAAATATTTTTTTTACATTATTCACGTCTAACAACATGATATCCATGCTTCCTTTCTTTTCATTGAACTCTTTAATTTATCACTTACTTCTATCATAAAACAAAAAGAAACCAGTAACATTAATCATTTCTTAAAAATGTTACTAGTTGTCCTTACATTATTGAAAGTTTAATTATTTTCTGGGAAATGTATGTCAAATGTAGTTCCTTCATTGAGCGTTGAAGACACTTCTACTTTATGATGTAAATGTGCCGATATATGTTTAACAATAAATAATCCAATGCCACTTGAATGTTGATGAAGTCTTCCGTTATAGCCTGAGTACCCTTTATCGAAAATTTTGGGAAGATCGGCTTTACTAATTCCTACACCGTTATCTCGTATAGATAGCACATGATTTTCGTTATTAAACGTAACCCAAATATCTTTACCTCGTGCATATTTCAAAGCATTATTAAGAATTTGTTCTATCATGATCGTACACCATTGAACATCAGTCAGTACTTCATCTTCACAACGTGTGTAATGAATAGTTGTTTTTTGATCGATGAATTGAATCGAATATTTCATAATAAGAGGTTTAACGAGATCGTTAATGGTCACTTTTGAAAAGGACATATCCGTTTCTTGATTCATCAATTTTAAATAGCTGAGTGCAAGACTCGTATAGTTATCAATTTGTATAATTTCTTGACGCACACGATTTACTACATTATCTTCATTTCTTTCTAGAAGGAGTTTTGAAGCGGTAATAGGTGTCTTCATTTGATGCACCCATGTTAGAAAATAGTTCTCAACGTTGACTTGATATGCAGCTTGTTCATTTTTTACACGTTGTAATTCATCTTCTAAGTGAGTAACTTCTTCTTTTAAAGACATTGCTTCTTGAAATCCACTAAGTTGAATCAACCAAAAAATAATCATTATGAAAAGAATAATTGCCATACCTAGAAAGAAGGCATTGAAAGGTAAATTAAAAAGAAAGAAAATCACCAAGAAAAGTAATAAAAATAAAGCTACTATCATAATTTGATGACGTATCGATTTTATAAACGCTTTTAACATACTATTTACACCTTATACCCTACATTTTTCTTTGTCTCAATGAAATCAACAATACCGATAGATTGCAGCTTTTTACGTAGGCGTGTCATATTTACTGCTAACGTATTATCATCAATAAAATTCTCTGATTCCCAACATTTTTCAATAATTGCTGTACGATTGACATACTTCCCTTCATTTTGAAATAATTTATTCAAAATTTGTAGTTCAGTAAACGAAAGTTGTACAGAGTCATTGTTGTAGTATAGTGTGGCTTCATCAACAACGAGCTTACACCCTTTAACAGTCATCTCATTATTTGAAACCGTTAAATCATATGTTCTACGAAGCAATGCTTGAATTTTCGCTATAGTAAGTGACAAATTAAATGGCTTTTCAATAAAGTCATCTCCACCCATTTGAATTGCCATAATTTGATCCATATTGTCAGTACGCGAACTAATGAAAATAATTGGGACATTAGATACTTTACGTATCTCCTGGCACCAATGATAACCATTAAATGTAGGTAAATTAATATCTAACAACACAAGTTCAGGTTCTGTAGTTTTAAATTCTTCAAGAATATTATCAAACTGCTTAGCAATATTCACCTCATAGTTCCAATGTGAGAGTTCATTTCCTAGACTTTCTGCAATGACGACATCATCTTCGACAATCAATACTTTCATTTTTTTCATCCTTTATTTTGCGTCATGATCATTATTGTCATTAGGATTAGACATTTTATTTTTTTCTTTCTCAAATTCATTTTCTTTATGTTGAGTTTTTTTCTTACGTTTTCTTTCTTCTATAATAGATAATGCGATAAATACAATTATCAGTAAAGGAGATAACATTACGAATATCATTATTGATTCACCTCTATATATTTATTAATGACATAATTTCTTTAACTTTATTTTAACGCTTTTTCTTTAAATTGAATATGTTCGAGATTGACTGTTTCATAAAAAGTAAGGAGCGAGATTCGAATTCATTTTGAATACGCTGTCTCACTCCCATACTTCTTTTACTTTTAATCTTCTTTATTTAAAATATACTTTCTAATATCTTCTATGGTGATCGCTTCTTTAATTTGTCTTTGGATATCATTGATTTTTGCTATTCTTCCCATACTTCCTGCCCAACTTTTAGGACTGTGCTGTTTCCAATCATCTAATTCTTTAAATAGTTCTTGTAATGTTGTCATATGTTTACCACCTTTTTTTAATTTGGGTAAATAAAATAGCCCTCCTTAAATAAGAAGCGCTTGTCGACATCTTCTTATCTTTCAGGAAAATCCTGTTGGATGTAGCACCTCACGCAAAGCGCAGTTGCTGAAGTTTCATAGGGCCAATTCCCTCCACTTACTCTTAATAAGATCAAACTATTTTATTTAATACTATTATAACATATATTTTCAATTCTTTATATTAAATTAATTTATCAAAACATAGAATATGATAAATTAATATTTTTTTACAATACCTTAAACTAAAGTTTACTAAATACTTACTTCAAATCAAATAAAGTTTCTTAATATAAAGATGTAAGTAATCTATATTTTACATATTAGGGGGCTTTTTTAATAATGAGTTTCATCAATAAATTTGGAAAAACCACAGTAGCAACTTCAATTCTAGCTGCTTCAGTATTAGGTACAACACATGTGTCATTCGCATCTGGTGCTGGACAAAGTGCTCAAGATCAACAAGGTCAAGATGATAATTACATGGCCATCGGTAACACTAAAAATCCTAAAAATGTGATTTTCATGGTTGGAGATGGTATGGGTCCTTCTTATAATTCAGCTTACCGTTATTATGCAGATAATCCTAATACCCAAGCATTAGATCAAACTGCTTTTGATACATATTTAAAAGGAACTAACCGTACTAATCCTAACGATCCTAAAGAAAATGTCACTGACTCAGCTGCAGGTGGCACAGCTTTCGCTACAGGTCATAAAACATATAATGGTTCAATCTCTGTAGATAATGATAAAAAACCTTTAAAGTCAGTATTAGAATATGCTAAAGAACAAGGTAAATCAACTGGTTTAGTGACAACAGCAGAAATCACTGATGCAACTCCAGCCGTGTATGCGGCACATGTAGATGATCGTGATAAAAAAGATGAGATTGCACAACAATTTTATAATGATAAAATTAATGGCCAACATAAAGTAGACGTTCTCTTAGGTGGAGGTTCTAAATACTTCGGTAAAGAAAATGGTCATTTAACTGAGAAATTTCAAAAAGATGGGTACGACTATGTAACCAATAAGACTGACTTAGCTAACTCAAAAAGTGACCAAGTATTAGGTTTATTTGCTGAGAAAAATATGCCGTTACAAATTGATGCACCACAACAAAATCCATTATTAGCAGATATGGAAGAGAGTGCACTATCTAAATTAGAAAAAAATGATAAAGGATTCTTCTTAATGGTAGAAGGCGCTTCAATTGATAAATCTGGTCATCCTAATGATATCACTGGTGTCATGTCAGAAATGAGCGGTTTCGATAAAGCATTCCAAAACGCTATCGACTATGCAAAAAATCATAAAGATACATTAGTTGTCGCAACTGCTGACCACTCAACTGGCGGTTTATCCATCGCTAAAGGTAAAGATTATGTATGGAATCCAGACGCTATTCATAAAATGAAACATTCTGGCAGTTACATGACTGAACAAATTGCTAAAGGTAAAGACCCTGAAACAGTGATCAATGAAGGTTATGGTGTCGACTTCCCTAAAAAACAATTAGAGAAAGTTAAAGATGCAGCGAAAGAACTAAAAGACGTTAAAGATAAAGCTAAAAATGAAGATGATCCAAAAATTGCAGAAGCAACAACTCAATTACAAGATGCAATTCAAAAACCAATTAACGATGCATCTCATACTGGTTGGACAACATATGGTCACACTGGTGAAGACGTAAATACTTACGCATATGGCCCAGGTGCTGATAAGTTCCGTGGTAACATTGATAACACGGATAGTGCGAAAAACATCTTCGACTTCTTTAGTCAAGATGTCACGTCTAACCAAAATCAACAATAGTATTGAGCTCATAGATAAGACGTTCTCTATAATTAAAGAGCGTCTTGTTTTATGGTCAGAAAAAGCACTTTAGCAAGTAACGAACTGCTAAAGTGCTTTTTACATCACTATTTCATTTCTAAATTATCTTTAATTTTTTGTTTTACTTAGTAATATTTTTAGCTGTAAATGATTTAATTATAATTAGTTGTTGCGTATATCAATACATTAAGACAAAAAACCGAGATATTTCAATCTTAGAAATATCTCGGTTTATATGATTAATATTCAATATTTGGCATTTCGTTTACTTTGCTTTGATATTTTTTGAAAGCAATATAGCCTACAAAACCAATAATAGTTGTAACTAAAAGTTTTTTCATTATTGTCACTCCTTTTAATTTTTAGCGTACATTAGATTTGTTTTGTCAAAAAACAAGTCTAGACTAAATCTATTATACACTCATTTGGTATTATTTTTAAAGTCAATCGAACGAATTGCGTTATATTTATGTCAATTCAGAGAAAGTATTGACAACATATTTAATTTTTCATCACAAATAAACAAATATATATCGCAACAAACTCTAAGAAAGTAAAAAGATAAATATATTTTAAATTCAGCTTTTCTTTAAGTGGTACCTCCCAATGTGGATACTTACGTTCATAATATACATTTTGAACAAAAAACAATCCTAAACCTAATGGTACATAAGTAATCATATTTTTATACTTTGACTCTAACTCTATTTTATTAAGAAAATGTCTAATCAACGCTTGCAATATAATAACCATGACTAAGAGGAGTAGTATGTGAATCATTTTATTGATCGTACTCCTTTCACAAATAATATAACAATGGTTTGTAATAATACCACAAGCATAATAAAAATAACACTTTTTAAATCGATGGCATCAAAAACGTGATACGTAATGGTTAACGAGTGTGTAAATAAATAAATCGTATGAAATCTCAAAACACGTTCTACAAATATTCCTATTCCATTTAGAAACTTTAAAAACAATACTACGTAATGATTAAGGTCATATATTAGAAGTATAATGTTATAAATATAAAGATTATACAATTTATTGCAAAGGAAACACTTATTAAGTAACTATGTAAATACTGCCTATTCAATTAAATCAGTAACGATATAAAAATATATCCTTACAATATAACGTGGTGTTACATTCTACACTACTTTCTTTCTATAAATAAATTAAGGTTAGGAAAAAAGAATGCTAACACATGATATCTTAACATTCTACTTTACTCTAACCTCTTCTATATTAAATCATGTACTTTCGAATTGCATTATTTATGGCTGTCGCAAAACGATCCATTGTTGATGTCCAATTTTTTTCATTTTTACGTGCTTTTGACGAATCATCACCATTACTGAAAAATGATTTTCGAAGATCTGGTGTTAATTCTAGTTGCACGCCTTGCCCTTTTTTATTATAATTCACCACATTATTTGTGTCTATTCCAGCTAAGTGTCCCAAACTACGTTGTACATTAAATTTAAACGTACTTAGCTCTTTTGAGATAAGTTGAATTAATTTTTCATCTCTACCCCCAATAAGCACCGTATTTTTCCCTTGAGATTGTCCTGCACCATGAACAGAAATAGATACATCTTTATTGTAGTTACGATTAATTAAATCCAGATCATTATAATTAGTAGATGTTACATGTAATTGTGAATTATTTTTATTTCTAGTTCCATTAAATGCATAATAATCATAATTTCCTTTATTCGCAATGGCCTTTGTTAATTCTGTCGTTCCCTTCTCAATATTACCTCCATGAGGCGCAAAAATAAGGACATTACTGTGTCTATTCGTGCTTTCTTTTGTCCAATCTTTTCCTTCTTGCGTATCCTTCAGTAAATCTGTCATCGAACGATAATAGTCTGTTGGCTTCACAGATCCTAATTTATAGACTGGTGGTGTTACCATTACAGGTGCTTTTGATGTTTGTGTTATTTGTCGTTTTGTTGTTGTTGAAGATGGTGTTTTAGTTACTGATATTTTAGGTGCATCTATTTTTTTAACAATAGTTGATTGAGTCTTATTTAAGGTCGTATTCTTAGAAGTTACTGGCGTTTTAGTTGTTAAAGTTGATTTTGGTGTTACTTTCTTTGTCGTTGACTTTGTTGTTTTAATTGGTGCAGTAGACTTTGACGTTACGCTCTTTGTTGTCGGTTTTGTTGATGCAGCTGATTTCACTGCTACTGATTTAGTACTTGTAGTATGTTTTGTGTTAGGTACTTGTGTTGATGTAGTAGTTGGTTTTGTGTTAGGTAATGAAGTTTTAGTCGTTGAAACTTGTGAGTGCGTTGTTTTCGTGATGTTCTCTTTCTGTGTGCTAGAATTCAATACTTGATGTATTTCAGCTGCATAAGCATTGTTTTGTGCAAATCCAAAGGCGCCTATCCCTGCAGCCGTCATTGCTAATCCCAAGAACGTTTTAGTTGAATAAGATAAATATGTGTTTTTTTTATTTTTCATTGTTTCCCCTTAGTATTATCAAATATATAGTTTAATAATACTAAGATTTCCAAAAAAATCAATCTTATATTTAATTGTTTTAATTAATTTTTAAATTTCATTAATATCCCACACAATAAAAAAGCTAAACTGTCATATTGGACTGACCCCAATTAGTGGGAATGATAT
>NZ_KV821137.1:0-373 GCF_001815595.1 Staphylococcus sp. HMSC070D05
GCGGTTCGATCCCGCTAGTCTCCACCATTTAAATCATTTACAAACTATATAACGGCGGTGTAGCTCAGCTGGCTAGAGCGTACGGTTCATACCCGTGAGGTCGGGGGTTCGATCCCCTCCACCGCCACTAATTATTAGTTGTAGAATTAAAATTTGGACCTTTAGCTCAGTTGGTTAGAGCTAACGGCTCATAACCGTTCGGTCGCAGGTTCGAGTCCTGCAAGGTCCATATATTTTTGGAGGAATACCCAAGTCCGGCTGAAGGGATCGGTCTTGAAAACCGACAGGGCCTTAACGGGCCGCGGGGGTTCGAATCCCTCTTCCTCCGCCATTTGTATTATCGCGGGATGGAGCAGTTCGGTAGCTCGTCGGG
>NZ_KV821138.1:0-14948 GCF_001815595.1 Staphylococcus sp. HMSC070D05
AGCAGCCTAGAACATAGTGTTTTTATTAAGTTACCATTTTAAGGGTTCAGTGCCACAATTTGACTCCTTTTTTATATCTAAACTAATACGCCATTAATTTCAATATACTGTCTTTATCGATATCACCAAAGTAATGATAAAAGTCGTAGTCTTCCATTACTTCTTTTATATGAGTATAATCGTGTAATGTGCCTACTAAAGCATTTTCTAATTCATTGACATTTCCTTCTCCAAAGAAATCGCCAAAGATTTTAGCATGCTCAATTTTCCCTTTTTTGACATCAAATTTAATTTGAATGAATCCTTTTTCAAACTTTTCGTCACGTTCAAAATTATATTTAGGATTTTTACCATAATTCCAATCCCAAGTGCGATATTTTTCATTGCTTAATTGCTTAATATTGTTCCAGTCTTCTTCCGTTAAATGATATTCCTCTACTTCATGCTCACCAAAGATGGTTTTTAAAATGATTTGTTTAAATTGATCGATCGTAACAGATTCATCTAAAAATTCTTCAATATTTGCTACGCGTTTACGTACAGACTTCACACCTTTAGATTGAATTTTTTTAGGATTCACTTTTAATGCGTTTTGCACTTCTTCTAAATCACTATTTAACATTAATGTACCATGACTAAACATACGATTTTTAACCTTAACCATAGCATTTCCGGAAATTTTAGCTGTGCCTACTTGAATGTCATTACGGCCTGTCATTTCTGCATCTACACCCATAGATTGTAAAGCTTGAACAATAGGATCAGTAAATTTCTTGAAGTTATGAAAACTGTTACCATCATCACTCGTTACAAAGCTAAAATTCAAATTTCCTTTATCATGATACACAGCTCCTCCTCCAGAAATTCGTCGTACAACATGAATATGATGATCATCTACATACTGTTTATTAACTTCTTCAATTGTATTTTGATTTTTACCTACAATGATTGATGGTTCATTAACATAAAATAAAAAGTAACTATCATCTGCAGGTAAATGTTTAAGTACATATTCTTCCATAGCTAAGTTAATGGTAGGGTCAGTAATATTATTATTACTTACAAATTTCATAGCACTCACCTTTCTCTTTCTTTTAAAATTTAATAATGCAATATATCATCCATTATCGATTGTTTAACATAATTATGGCATTATTTTCAAAAAAAATATAATATTTTCTGATTTTAGTATATATTTGTTTATTTGTAGTGTAAATTTTAGTACAATATAGTCTAGCTATGATTTGAGGAGGACTCGAAATGACTGTTGCAGAAGTTGGAAATATTGTAGAATTTTATGACGGTTTAAGAGGCCGTGTTGAAAAAATTAATGATAATTCAGTTATTGTTGATTTGACAATTATGGAAAATTTTAATGAACTAGATTTACCTGAAAAAACAGTTATTAATCACAAACGATATAAAATCGTTGAATAAGAAGGTTAATATTAAATGAAAAATACATCTAAACCCTTAATTTGGTTTGTTGCAAGTTTTATTGTATTTCATCTCATCTTATTTATAATGTGGGGAGAACATCAAGAATATTGGTATTTATATACTGGTATCATGTTAATTGCTGGCATTAGTTATGTATTTTATCAACGTGATATCACATCAAAACGTCTATTAACCTCTATTGGTGTGGGAGTAATCACAGGTGTTGTATTAGTGATGATACAACTTATATTTTCACTTATATCGTCACAAATTACTTATACCGAATTAATTAAAGAATTATCAAGAACGGGTGTATATTTTAAATGGCAAATGTTAATTACTATCTTATTTGTCATCCCTTGTCATGAGTTATACATGCGTGCTGTCTTACAAAAAGAATTAAATAAATTTAGACTACCTCGCTGGCTAACAATTTTAATACCTGCATTATGTTCTAGTTCTTTATTTATCTATCTTGATAAATGGTGGATTGTTATTTTTATCTTTATAGCTCAAGTCATATTATCATTGAGTTATCAGTATACAAGACGTATTGTTACATCGTCTTTAGGTCAAATTGTTGCCATCATTTTATTACTTATCTTTCATGGATAAAAACCTTTTCTTAGTTGCTAAAACTAAGAAAAGGTTTTTTTGATTGGTAGCACTATTCATTTCAATAATGATATTATTTTTTCATTTAAAATATAACTATCTATAAAAAAAAGAGTGGGATACCGAATTCAAAATGGATGTATCCCACTTTCCTTTCTTTGTTTATCCAATTTGAATTCTTTCTTTTGGATAACTAAATTTATCAGGTTCTTTACGACCAGATATCATAATAATAAATGATATTAAACCGACACGTCCTATAAACATAAGAAGCATTAAGACTACCTTAGTAACACTGCTAATATTATCTGTCACCCCAAGTGATAAGCCACAAGTTCCAAATGCAGACATGACTTCAAAAAATACCTGTAAGAATGATAAATTATTGGCTTCTTCCGCTAATATAATAATGATACTTACAAAAGTAAGTACTGTCGCCATTATAAACACAGCAAAAGAACGCTGTATATCGATGATATGAATTTCTCTATTGAATACTTTAATCGATGATTTTTCTGTATTGTTATTAAAATTAATCACAAATAAAATAAGTATCGCAAATGTCGTTGTTCGAATACCTCCTCCTACTGAACTCGGAGAAGATCCAATAAACATGAGAATACTCATAATGACATTTGTTGCATCACTAAAGTGTGTCACATCAATGGTTTGTAATCCAGCACTACGTGTAGTTGCAGATTGAAATAATGCATAGAATAAAGATTGATGCCAATTATATCCTTTGAATGCATGATTGTACTCAAGTGCTAAAATAGATAAAAATCCAGATATAAATAAGAAAAAGTAAGTCGTTGTTGTAATTTTAGTAAATAAAGAAAATCTAAAATGACTTACTCTATTTCTTATATAAGCTCTGATTTCAAGTAATACTGGAAAACCAATTGACCCAAGAATAATTAAAAACATTACAATAGTTTGTACAAAGTAATCTTTGGCATAAGGAACTAGAGATTGGCCAGTAATATCTAACCCACCATTTGTAGTAGCTGAAATAGATACAAACAAGCCCTGCATTAAAGCATTTTTCAAATCAGGATTGTCTCTGTAAAAATAAAATGCAAGCAAGAGTGCACCTACAATTTCGATAGTTATAATTGTTTTAACAATTTCAATAATAAGCTTAACTGTCCCACTCATTGTGTCTTTATTATTATCAAGCATGATAAGTTGACGTTCACGCATACCAATGTGTTTACCAAGTACTACCCACAATACTGTACCTATCGCCATTACGCCTATACCACCGATGTTTAAGATAATTAAAATGATAAGTTGGCCAAATGAAGAATAGGTATCAATAATACTAACTGGCGTTAAACCGGTCACACTAATTCCAGATACAGCTACAAACAACGTATCTATAGGACTTACCTTCACGCCAGGTTTATGTACAAAAGGTAAATTGAGTAATAAAAATGCAACGACAATGGCAATTAAATAATATAAAACAATACCTTGTTGAGGCGTTGATTTTTTGAATAATTTACTGAAAATAGACATTAGTTTATCACCTCAATGTCATTTCAAATTAATTTCTATATCTTGAATATTTCCATCTCTGTAAATTGTACCCGATAACGTTTTTAAATCTTGTCGATGGTTAAACAGAATGTGTCTATACTGCAAATTATCTTTTAATGTTTTACCTTCTAATTTTACAATGACATCACCAATTTTTAAACCTGATTTTTTACCTAAACCGTCATCTTTTAATTTTTTCACTAAAATCCCATGATGCATATCATTAGGTAATTTTAAAAGTGAGCGTTCATAATTATTTAAATCATTCACATTTTCTAAAGCTATTCCAGTATTGGGATAATTTACTTTCCCATTTTTTTCAAGCTCTTTAGCGATTGATTTAGCTTCATTAATGGGAATAGCAAAACCCATTCCTTCTATGCTTGGCATATTAATTTTTAATGAGACAATACCGATAAGCTCTCCATCTTTATTAACTACAGCTCCACCTGAATTCCCAGGATTAACAGAAGCATCAATTTGGAACGTTTGCATCAATTCATCATTTTTATTATCTTTATCAAAATCAACAGGAACCAATCGATTTAACCCCGAAATAATCCCTTTAGATACCGTATTTCTAAACTCTTCTCCTAGAGGATTACCTACAATTAATATCGATTCCCCTAAAACTAAATTATCTGAATTTCCAATATGGATAGGTTTAATATTTTTATCATTGATTTTTGCTTTCACTACTGCAATATCGGACCATTTATCCTTTCCGACAACGTCACCTTTTATACTTTTATTTTCTCCATATGTAATCTTAACTTTGTCCACTTCACCAACAATATGTGTATTTGTTAATACAAAAAAAGTATCGCCTACAGTTTTGTAGACGACACCTGAACCAAGTTCATTATCTGATTTTGAATTTGTCTTTTGAACTGAAGTATTCTTAGGTGCGTCACTTTCTACTGTTACCACTGATCTGACAGTATTATTAGCGTTTTTCATAGTTGTTGTGTACTTCTTATCTTGTGTATGTGTTTGATTTGAGTGTTGTTCTTGAGAAGGTTCAGTAAAAATTGCTTTTACTAAAACTAAGATTAATATTAAAGCAATTGCGATTACAATTTTAATCCAATGTTCTTTTAAAAAGACAACGACTTTATTTTGTGTATCATTTGCTGATTGTTCATGTAATTCATGAGGTTGTTGATTCGATATATTTTCTGTCGTATTCTTATTAGAATTAGATATATGCTTTGGTTGTTCATTCTTAGTATGTTCTACTTGAGTTGAATGTTGTTGAGTTGAAATTTGTTCTTTCTCAGTATGAATTGATCCTTTATCCTTAGATGAAATGTATGATTCTTCAGTTATAGTTGGATGTTTAGATTGTGTTTTAATTGTATCACGATGCTGATTGTCTTTTTCTTTTTTAGATTTTGGACGAGATTCATTATTTTTATTCAATCTACTATAAGTTGGTTCTATAGATTTATTCGTTTCATTTTCAGTTTTTGAGCCATTACTCGAAATTGGTTTTTGCTGTTTTAATTCTTCATTATGTATGTCTTCTTGTTTAAGGTGTTGTTCTTCAGGCAAAGTTAAATGATGCCTATTATTTTTCTTAGCTGTTTTTGATGCATCTCTTTTTGATCTTAACTTAGCTAAGTGTTGTTGTTGTTGAATTTCTTCTTGTGTTAATTTCTCAATTCTAGCTTTTCTTAAATTATCTTTGACACGTTCTTCATTTACTTTTGCTTGATGCTGTTCTTTTTCCGCTAAATGTTCACGCTTTTGTCTTTCACGTTCAATACGTTTTTCACGTTCTTCATTATGAAAGTATTCGTGACGTTTACGTCCATATTTACTACGCGGTATCACTTGTTTTTTATCATTATCCAAAGATGCCCACTCCTAACCTTGAAATCACAATATATATCACTAAAAAAATGATTTACTTTTATGTGGTTATATACCTATCTGAATTTATTTATATATTACTTAAATTTTAATATCATTAGTGTTAATAAGCAAACGATTGTCAAATATTTTCTAAAAATATTATACAAATAGTTATTAATTGAAAAAACCTTTTGAAGTCTCTTATAAAAAAACTTCAAAAGGTATCGATGACATCTAATGCTTAGCATTCTTTTTATTTTTTCGTACTGATGTTAACCATCCAATAACAACTAATAAAATCATTACAGTCCAGAAGATTGCTTGCCATAATGTACTATGTGGGAAGTCTTCTGATAATACGCCAATATCTGGATGAGCTAATACGATAACTACTAATTTAATACCTACCCAGCCAACGATTGCGAAAGCGGCACCTTCTAAACCTGGATATTTATTTAATAAATCAACAAACCATGTTGCTGCAAAACGCATTAAAATAACACCAATCATACCACCGATGAACATAACTCCAAATTGACCTAAATCCATTCCGCCAAAATGAATACCCATCTTAGGAAGTGTCACTGCAATAGCCATTGCTGCTAACATAGAATCAATTGCAAAGGCAATGTCAGCAAACTCTACTTTAAATACGGTAGCCCAAAATTTTCCAGCACTTACTTTCTTTTCAGCGCCAGTTTCATCATAATGATGTTCGTCCCCAACTTGTTCCTCTTCATCTTTCTTATGGAAGAAATTCCAAAGATTTCTAATAGACATGAAAATTAGATATGCAGCACCAATCGCTTGAATAAACCAGAAATTCACAATAATACTAATTAAAAATAAAGCAATAAAACGGAAAACAAATGCTCCTAGTAAACCATAGAATAATGCTTTTTTACGCTGTGCTGGTGGTAAATGTTTAACCATTACTGCCATTACAACGGCGTTATCTGCTGCTAGTAATCCTTCTAAAAATACTAACACTAATATTACCCACAAATAAGGTAAAATTAAGCTTGGATCCATGAAAAGACAGCTCCTTTATTTATTTATACAAATAAAAAGACCTATGCTAATTCATAGCAAAGGTCTCACTTAGCAAATTTGCTCATTTTACCGGAAGTATCAACTTCGTAATGACGATAAAATGCTGAATTAAAGATGTTAGTAATATAGCACCTCAAATTCTCAAGTTACTCCCCTCTGACATTAAGTCATAGGTATTTATTTGTTAAGAGTATTATAACCAAATTTAGTATATCTAAACAACGTTAGAGCTAAAAATATTGTATATCTTTATTATTTTTTTAACTTAAACCTTATATTGTTATTTTTTTATAATAAACTATATAGTTTAATATCTGGGAATTTTTCTTCAAACCAACGTGTAGCAAATTCATTTTCAAATAAGAAAACAAACTTATCATATCTGTCTTTCACTAAAATAGAACGTGACGTGTTCATCTTATCTTGAATATCATCTTCATTTTCAATCCAACGCGCAATTTTTCTACCTACAGGTTCCATGACGACATCTACATTGTATTCATTTTTCATTCTGTGCTCGAATACTTCAAATTGTAATTGACCCACTGCACCGAGAATAATTTGATTCGTATGAAGTGTTTTATAATATTGAATCGCGCCTTCTTGCACAAGCTGTTCAATTCCCTTATGGAAATGTTTTTGTTTCATTACATTTTTAGCAGAGACTTTCATGAAAATTTCAGGTGTAAATTGCGGTAAATCTTGGAAGTTAAATTTTTGTTTACCTCCAACCAATGTATCACCAATTTGGTAGTTACCTGTATCGTATAATCCAATAATATCTCCAGCTACTGCGTGATTGACGGTTTCTTTATCATCTGCCATAAAAGAGGTAGAACGTGTGATTTTTTGTTTTTTATTGGTACGTTGTAGGGTCACATCCATACCTCTTTCAAACGCACCACTAACTATTCTCATAAAAGCAATTCTATCTCTATGTTTAGGATCCATATTCGCTTGAATTTTAAATATAAAACCTGAGAACTCATCATCAAATGGACTAACTTCAACTTCTTCATTTGTCTGACGAGCATTAGGCATGGGCGCATAATCTACATATGCATTCAAGAAATTCTGAACCCCGAAATTAGCCAATGCTGATCCAAAGAATACAGGAGTTAAATCACCATTTAATAAGGCTTCATTATCAAATTTTTCGCCAGCTTCTTCAACTAACATAAACTCTTCAATCGCTTGTTCGAAAGCACTATCATTGCCAATTGTGTGTTCTTCTTCAAGTTCATACTCATCATTTAAGTGTAATACATTCTCTTCATCTCTAAAAGGTTCAATAGTTTTAGTCTCACGATCGATAATACCAAAAAAGTTTTGCCCCATTCCTATTGGCCAATTCATTGGATATGTGTCAATATTTAATGTTTCTTCAATTTCTTCTAATAGTTCAAATGGCTCTTTACCTACACGGTCTAATTTGTTGATAAAAGTAAAGATAGGAATGCCTCTCATTTTACATACTTTAAATAATTTTAATGTTTGAGGTTCGATCCCTTTCGCACAATCGATAACCATTACTGCACTATCAACCGCCATTAATGTTCGGTATGTATCTTCAGAAAAATCTTCGTGTCCTGGTGTATCTAGAATATTAATTTTATAATCATCATAATCAAACTGCATGACTGAACTGGTTACAGAAATACCACGTTCTTGTTCCACTTTCATCCAGTCGCTGGTTGCAAATTTCCCTGTTTTTTTTCCTTTTACAGTACCCGCTTCACGAATAGCACCACTAAAATATAATAATTTTTCAGTTAGCGTCGTTTTACCAGCATCCGGGTGTGAAATAATAGCAAACGTCTTTCTTGATTCTATTTCTTCTTTTAAACTCATTCATTATTCTCCTTTAAATCCTTTATTATCCACTTAGATAACTGAGAAGCTATACGCAATGCTTCATTTTCTTCTTTAAATGTAAATAATTGCATGGTTAATTCTTCATTTATTTCCTGTTCATTGAGTTGTGCATTTAATTCTACTGACCAAAACATATCTGGAATAGCTATCATATAATAAGAATGATGCACATTCTCATATAGATATACATTGATTATTTCATTTTGTTCAGAAAGTTGCTTAATGATCATAGCTGGATTGTCCAAACTTTTTATACGCAGCTTCTAAACCAATTAAATCGTCACGATGTGGCACTTTCACGTGTCCTGGCATAATTTGATAAGGTTCTCTACCTTTAGAAGCAAGTACAACTGTATCACCTGGATTCGCGACTTCGATAGCATGTTTAATGCCTTCAGCTCGATCTTCAAATTCTACATAGTTATTATGCGTTGCACCTTTAGCAAGTTCTGCAGTCAACATTTTAGGATCGTCATCTGCTGGATTGTCAGGTGTAAAAATAACATAGTCTGCTCGACATGCAACAGCTCCCATTTCAGGCGTTTTTGTTAAATCACGTTCGCCAGCCATACCTACTAAAAAGATGAGCTTTTGTTTAACAAAAGGTTGCACTGCATCAATCAGTTTATTCATACCATCAGCAGTATGTGCATAATCAATAATTAAATCGATTGGAAGTGATGGATCTAAAACCTCTAGACGCCCTTCAACAGGTTCTAAAGATTTCACCACTTCTACGATATCTTTGAAATCGATTCCTTTACTCCACACTGCTATCATAGCTGCCATAAGATTTGAGATATTAAATTTACCTACATATGGTGATGAAACATGGTACGTGCCAAATGGAGTAGCAAAATCAAATTGTGCACCTTGTAAAGATTCTTTGATATTTTGAGCCATAAACTGTGCTTCATTATCTATACCATATGTCAATATTTCATAAGGTGTTACTGTTTCTAAATATTTAGAGAAATCATCATCATTATTTAACACCACATACTTTTCTTTTGATAAATCTTCACCTAATTGACTAAATAGTAATGATTTAGCATGTCCATAAGCTTCCATTGTGCCATGAAAGTCTAAATGATCTTGTGTTAAATTTGAAAAAACAGCTACATCAAATTCTACACCTCTTAATCGTCCTAGAGCTAACCCATGACTTGAGACTTCCATAGTCATTGCTTCAGCTTTACTATCTACAGCTTGCTTAATTTTCTTAGTAAGCAATACAGTTTCAGGAGTAGTATTTGCCCCTTTTGTTTTTTCTTCATTAATTTGAAATCCATTCGTACCTAAATACGCACTATTTTTGTCTAATCCTCTGTAAATTAAGTGAATCATCGTCGCGATTGAAGTTTTACCATTTGTACCAGTGACGCCAAAGGTAGTGAGTTGTTGACTTGGATAATTAAATAATGTATGCGCTAATATACTGGCTACTCTTAAAGTATCAGGTACAATAACTTGTGTTACTTCTCCTTTAACTTCTTGCTTACGGTTTACAACTATAATTTTAGTTCCTTGATCAATGACATTTTGACAAAATCTATGACTATCTACCGTATATCCTTTAGAGGCTACAAAGATACTTTCTTCACTAGCAGTTCGTGAATCTGTAGTAATATCAGTGATATCTATATCTAAAGTTCCTATAACTTGTTTAACTCTTATTTTATTGAACAACTCATTCGCATTCAAAATGTATCGCTCCTTTTTTTCAATATCTCTATTATACACATTTTAAAGTTGTTGATAAATTTATTCTCACCTAAAAAAGTAAATTCTGAACTACTTAAAATCAAATAACTTTTCTATGTTCTATATTATTAATATTAATTTTAAGTTAATTATTTATAAATTTTTTCTTATCTTAGTGTAAGCCTCCTACATTTCACTTTATTAGTGCTAGGATAAGGGTATAAAGTTAAAGTAATCATTGTTCGAATATGCTATAATTCACTATAAATGAATTTTATGACTTTCTTGAATGAAATACATATGATTTATACTAGTATGTATTTTTTACTATAATACATCATTCGATGGATTAAACTTAAATTATTGGAGGGTGACTATTAATGGTTACTCAAAATAAAAAGATATTGATTATCACTGGATCATTTGGAAATGGTCATTTACAAGTGACACAAAGTATTGTCAATCAATTGAATGACATGAATCTATCTCATATTTCTGTTATTGAGCATGATTTATTTATGGAAGCACATCCCATCCTTACGTCTATTTGTAAAAAATGGTATATCAATAGCTTTAAATATTTTAGAAATATGTATAAAAACTTTTATTATAGTCGACCAGATGAATTAGATAAATGTTTTTATAAATACTATGGTTTAAATAAACTGATTAACCTACTTTTAAAAGAAAAGCCTGACTTGATTTTAATGACTTTTCCAACGCCCGTGATGTCAGTATTAACTGAACAATTTAACATGCGTATCCCTATTGCAACAGTCATGACGGATTATCGTCTACAAAAAAACTGGATTACTCCAAATTCTCATAGATATTATGTAGCTACTAAAGATACAAAAGAAGACTTCGTAAACGTTGGTGTACCGGCATCTTTAATTAAAGTCACGGGTATCCCTATTTCTGATAAATTTGAAGCGGATATTGATCAAAAGGCTTGGCTAAAAAAATATCATTTAGACCCTAAAAAAAATACTATTCTTATGTCTGCAGGTGCTTTTGGAGTATCAAAAGGTTTTGAACATATGATAGAACGTATCTTAGAAAAAAGTCCTCATTCTCAAGTCGTTATGATTTGTGGTAGAAGTAAAGGACTTAAACGTAATTTGGAAGCTAGATTTAAGTCTTATGACAACGTTCTCATTTTAGGATATACAAAACATATGAATGAATGGATGGCTTCAAGTCAATTAATGATTACTAAACCAGGTGGGATTACAATATCCGAAGGTTTGACAAGAAGTATCCCAATGATTTTCTTAAATCCTGCTCCAGGACAAGAACTAGAAAATGCGTATTATTTCCAAGAAAAAGGGTATGGTAGAATTGCTAATACTCCTGAAGATGCAATTGATATTGTCTCTGAATTAACACATGATTCGAATAAATTAACTCTAATGATAAATACAATGCGTCAGGATAGAGTAGATTATTCAACCCATCGACTTTGTATCGATTTATTGAATATGCTCGATCATTCATCTCAACAGCAAGAAATTTATGGAAAGGTGCCATTATATGCTAAGTTCTTTGTCAAACAATAAAAGCATAAGTAAAAACTTTAAAATAATGCTCATTATTTTATTTTTAATGGAATTTGCTAGAGGCATGTATGTATTAAGTTATGTTAACTATTTACCTACTGTAACCTCTATCGCTGTAGCTGTGACTTCAGTAGCGTTATCCATTCATTTTATTTCAGATGCAGCTACAAACTTTGTGATTGGTTTTTTATTAAAGAAATTCGGGACTAAAATTATCCTTAATTTAGGTTTTTTATTAGCTTTTTTAAGCTTGTTTCTAATTATTTTCTTTCCAGCTCATCCCATCATTATTATCATTAGTGCAATTATGCTAGGGATTGCAGTAAGTCCAATATGGGTAATTATGTTATCTAGTGTGGAAGAAAGTCAACGTGGCAAACAAATGGGTTATGTATACTTTGCATGGTTATTAGGTTTGCTTGTAGGCTGGGCGTTTATGAATGTTCTAGTCAAAATACATCCAACGCGATTTGCATTCGCTATGTCTCTTGTCGTTATCATTGCATGGATACTTTATTATTTTGTAGATGTAAAACTCACAAATTACAATACTAAACCTGTAAAAGAACAATTAGGTCAAATCGTAGAGGTAATGAAACGTCATATGATTTTATTCCCAGGCATTTTGTTGCAAGGTGCTTCAATCTCAGCTTTGCTTCCAATATTGCCGACGTATGCTACAAAAGTTGTGGGGGTAACAACGATTGAATATACTGTTGCTATCGCTATTGGTGGTATTGGTTGTGCAATATCGATGTTATTTTTATCTAAAATGATTGATAAAAATAGTACTGGCTTTATGTATACCGTTATTTTTGTAGGATTCATATTGTTTACACTATTTATTTTTGGTCTCTCACTAGTTAACAATATTTTCGTTGTATGGATAGTTGCCGCCTTTATAGGTTTAATGTATGGCATTTTATTACCTGCTTGGAATACTTTTATGGCTGGACATATCGATCCGTCTGAACAAGAAGAAACTTGGGGTGTATTTAATAGTGTCCAAGGCTTTGGTTCAATGATTGGTCCTCTTTTCGGAGGTCTTATCGCTCAATTCTCAAATGGATTAAATAATACATTCTATGTCTCAGCTTTCATTTTTCTATTACTCGCTATTTTTTATGGAATTTATTTTATCAAAAGTAAACAGCATTAAAAATATTCTTTAAAAAAAGAAGTCAAAACTAAACTGTTTCGACTTCTTTTTTTATATACATATTATGCTAGTTTAAAACTATCAACAATGTTCCATCTATCTTCATCTTCATTGTAATGTAACAATGAAAGTTCATCGATGGTTTCTCTATGGTCTACCCCTGCAAGCTTCACTTGACCAAATATATCTTCAAATTCTTGACTCGTTAAACCTTGAGCAATTGTAAAATGAGGAACGAATGGATGTTCAGCTTTACCATAAAATGATTCGGTATTAAATGTATTAAATAAATTTTCTAATTCTTCTGTTTTTTCAACTTTAAAATAAATAACATTGTTTGTTGGTTTAAAGCTTGAAGCTTTTGTAACGTGAACTTCTACAGGTTTAAATCCAACTAATCTTTGTTTAACTTCTTCTTTAAATGAATCTAATGCTGTTTCTTTAAGTTCAAAGTGAGGTTTAATCGTAATATGTGGCATAATACGTGCATACTCTGTATCATAACGCTTACGATAGCCATCTACTTCATTTTGAAATGATTGTGACGGAATAAGTGCTAATCCTATCTTCATTGAAATTCCTCCTTTGTTTAACATACTTCTATTATATCAAAATTCCATTTAATACGTTATTAGATACAACATTTTATGAAAAGGTTTTCAAAAAAAGATTTGTAGACTCTTAATATGTACTATGATTATTATTTAAAAAATAATAGAGAATATCTCCGAGCATAGATTTCCATGATTTCCAATTATGACTACCATTAAATTCATTATATACGTAAGTGACACGCTCGTCTTGTTCAATAAGGTTGGATAGTTTTCTATTTGGAGTTAAAAAGTCAGCTTGTTCACCAGTCGTTGGTAATTTGAAATCGACTTCATCTTTACCAATTGCATGCCAAATCGTTAATCGATTACGTTGCTTACAGGTCTCAAATTTTTCAAGAACAGTATGATCTGAATGCGGACTAAACATAGCTATTTGACTAAATATTGAAGGATAAGTCAATGAAGTAAGAAAGGCAATACTTCCAGCTAAACTATCTCCTATTAATAATCTAGAATTCCCCACCTTATAGGTAGGAAACGTTTGATCAATGAAAGGTAAAAGTTCTTTAACTACTGACTGAATCGTCTTTTGACTACGACTACCTTGAGGATGAAACTCTTCTCTACGTTTCTCAACATCTTCATAATGAAATCCAACAATAATGGCACGTTCAATATGTTCTTCTTTTCTTAGACGTTCATATTCACGCTGAATTCTTCCAAATCGGAAAAAATCCAATCCATCAAAACAAATAATCACCTGACTCTTAAATAATTCAGTAAAATCTTCTGGAAGATAAATCGACAATGTGATATCTCTTTCTAGAATTTTACTATTTAAAATATATTTATTAATTTTTCCAGCTTTAAATTCTCCCATGTTATCCTCTCTCCTTCATATATATTCATATTGTATCAATTTTATTTATTAGTGACAGCGATATAACCGTTTATAATAAGCTTTTTTATTTTAGATTTTATATACTTTTTTAAGAGAATTAGGAATTGTTTAATTAAGCTCATATATTTTTACACTACTAAATATTATAATATAATTCTTTTTTAGTTAATCAACTTTTCCTTTTTAACATCTCTTATTTAAGATATACTTATTATTAATGAATTGATTACTTTAGGAGGAAGTAAGTCTATGCTTAATAAAGTATGGTTTCGAACTGGGATTTTCTTAATCATCCTGTTCGTACTTATAAAGTTATTTATGGAAGTGCATAGTGTATTTACACCTATAGCAACTATTATTGGTTCAGTGTTTCTTCCATTCTTGTTAAGTGGATTTTTATTTTATATCTGCTTACCTTTTCAAACGCTTTTGGAAAAATGGGGTTTCCCACGTTGGGGAAGTATTTTAACTATCTTTATCGTATTAATCGCTATTATCGCTATCGTAGTAGCTTTCATTGCTCCTATTATTATTTCTAATGTTAATAATTTAATCAAAGCAACACCAACTTTACAGCGTGATGCAGAACAAGTGGTTAATTTCTCATTAAATCAAATGGATAAATTACCAAGTGATGTAACAACGAAAATTAATTCAGCAATGAAATCAATCAGTGATAGTTTAACTGG
>NZ_KV821138.1:15048-58778 GCF_001815595.1 Staphylococcus sp. HMSC070D05
TATCACATCTCTTATTTCAACCATCTTCTTATTGATTATGGTACCGTTCTTCTTGATTTATATGTTAAAAGATCATGAAAAATTTATTCCAGCAATTGGTAAATTTTTCAAAGGAGAACGTAAAGTTTTTGTTGTTGATTTACTTAAAGATTTAAACTATACCTTAAAATCATATATTCAAGGTCAAGTTACTGTTAGTTTCATCTTAGGTATTATTCTTTACATTGGTTATACCATTATTGGGTTACCTTATACACCATTGCTTGTATTATTCGCTGGTGTAGCAAACTTAATCCCATTTTTAGGACCTTGGTTATCATTTGCGCCTGCTGCAATATTAGGGATTATCGATGGTCCATCAACATTTATTTGGGTCTGTGTTGTTACATTAATTGCACAGCAACTTGAAGGTAATGTCATCACACCTAACGTCATGGGCAAATCATTAAGTATTCATCCACTTACAATCATTGTTGTTATCTTAGCAGCAGGTGATTTAGGAGGATTCACACTTATTTTAATTGCTGTTCCACTTTATGCAGTATTAAAAACAGTAGCAAGAAATGTATTTAAGTATCGTCAACGTATCATTGATAAAGCAAATAGCGATGTTAAAGATTAAATTAATTATTAATGCTTTTTAATTACTTACTGCGGATAGAATATATTCTATTCGCATTTTTTTATGTCATATCACATTAAATAATATAATGATAGAAAGCGAGATAAAATTCATTTTTAAGTCGTCGTTCTACATCATCAATGCATCCTCAATTTGCGTTGAACGTAGCTGTTCTTATTGAAACTCTCTATGTTCTAGCCTTGGAACTGAAATTGAATAAAGCTTAATACAAATACCTTTTCAATTCAGTCATCAACGGTCGATTTATTAAAAAAGTCTAAGACAACTCATTGTCTCAGACTCTTAAATTTATCATATATTTTATAACTATTTTTCAATTTAAACTTATTTAATTGCGTGGAAACCACTGTCTACGTGGATATTTTCTCCAGTCACACCACTTGAAAAATCACTTAATAAATAAGCAGCAGTTCTGCCCACTTCTTCTTGATCTACATTACGTCTTAACGGGGCACGTTCTTCAACTTCTTTAAGAATTAAATTCAATCCACCTACACCTTTAGCACTTAATGTACGAATGGGTCCAGCAGAAATCGCATTGACTCGAATATTATCTGGACCTAAATCATATGCTAAATATTTAACATTTGCTTCAAGACTTGCTTTTGCTACCCCCATTACATTATAGTTTTGAATTGCAAATTCTCCACCTAAATAAGTTGTAGCTACAATACTACCACCATCCGGCATAATTTTTTTCGCTTCATGAGCTACAATGGTTAATGAATATGAACTAATATCTTGTGCAAGTAGGAATCCTTCACGAGATGTTTCAGAAAAACGACCACGTAAATCTTCCATATTAGCAAATGCAATTGAATGATAGACGCCATTAATATTTCCAACTTCTTCACCAATTTTCGCAAAGCCATTAATGACATCTTCATCTTTTTGAACATCTATTTGATAAAGATGATGCTCTTTTTGATTTAATTGGTCTAATAATTTTTCTAATTCTTTTTTACTGCGTTCTTTACGATATGTAAATACGAGATTAGCACCTAATTCGTCTAATACTTTAGCTACGCCAAAACCAATACTACGTTTATTAGCGATACCCATAATGACAAAGGTTTTATTTTCTAAATTAATCATATAAATTATCTCCTTATGTTACTTTATATTAATCCGTTCATTATAAACGTTTTTAACATACATATTTTACCATTGTTAATAATATTTAATAAAGTAATAATAAATTTTCAAATCATATCAATAAAAGAGAGGTCCACAAAGTAATGTATCTTTTTATGTCATGTTCAAAGATACCCTTTATTTTGTCCTCTCTTTTAAATGGATTAATAATAAAATTCTAATTCAGATTTGAGTTCGTCTACATATTCTTTAGAACCTGTTACGATTAAACGGTCTTTATATCTAAGTTGCGTATCTCCATGTGGCACAATGGATTCATTATTTCTAACAATACGTACAAATATGATGTCCCCACCAAATGGGAAATTACGCAATAGAATATTTTCATATTTATAATTTAACATTTCAATTTCATATAGTGAAGTTTCAACATTACTTAAAATATTTAGCATATTTGGTGTTTCAATTAGACCTTTTAAGAAAATTTTATTACTAATAAAGTTACTAAATACTTCAATACCATCTGTTTTTAATTCTTCATCATCACCACTATTTTCTAGTCGACAAATAACTCTGTTTACACCATGAGATTTAGCTAATTTTGCTATCATTTTATTTAAACCGTCATCATTAGCAGAACATACGACAATATCTTGATTAAACAAGCCAAGTCTCTCTAATAAACTTTCTTCATATTCACTAATTTCAATGACAGTCACATTGTCAGGTAAATTTCGCTTATCACTTAAATCTTTACGGTAAAACAACGTTATATTATATAACTGTGAAGTCAGATTTTGAACAATTGGAATAGTCAATTGATTTTTACCAATTAACGCAATATCAATTTTTCGGTTCACTTCATCTGGAATTGGGAATAATTTTTTAAATACAACAGGTACAAATACACATGTAATAATTGCACTTAATATTAATATCCCTGACATTTCAGAAGTAATCGCTTTTAATTCTTCAGCAATTTTTGCTGCAGCAATAACAAGCGAAAGTGTAGATGTTAATAAAAATGCTGATGCAATTGTTGTTTTAGTATCAAACCATCTTCGAATAAATAAGACAGGAATCAACTTAGAAACGATAAAGGACAATATAAGTATCGGAATTATAATAAGTAAAGAGGGTTCTTTAATTAAAGATGGTATATCTAAATCTACACCAACCATAATAAAGAATATTGGTATAAAGAATCCGTATCCAAATGAATCTAAGGTATGAATCATTTCTTCATCAGGTTTTAACAGTGATACAACTACACCAGCTAAAAAAGCACCTAATATATATTCAGCACCAACACCCTCAGCAAGAGCAACCAGTAAAATGATTAATGCAAAAATGGCCCGTATGCCAATTTGTGTGGTACCACCCATTAAGCGTTCCATAAAATTTAATCGTTTAAATACAGAACCTAATAAATAAAATATTGCAGTAAATACGATTAAAATTGCAGATAGCCAAATTGACCCTCCGCCTTCACCATTGATTCCACCATAAATAGTTAATAAAACCATCGTAAATAAATCTGCTAATACTGCTACTAATAATATAAATTGTCCTATTGTTGTACGCATGATATTCATTTCTTTAAGTGTTGGCACAACTACACCCAATGAAATGGTTGAAATGATAATGACCATTAATAATACATCATCTACAAAGCCCAACCATTTAAATGCAAATGCTAAAATGATCGAAAGCACCATTATTAATGAAAAAACTGTAAGTGCTAATTGTAAATGACTGGGTAAATTCTTTTCATCTTTGTTAATACCCTGTCTTTTTCTTGTGTCTTTTTTAAATGCGCTGAAATCAATTTCCAGTCCACTTAAAAACATTAAAAAGATAAATCCTAATGTTGAAAGAATATTTAACATTTCATCTTTGTGGACAAGTCCTAAAAATGAATTTCCTATAATAATTCCCATTAATATTTCAGCTACGACAACCGGTAAAAAAGTGACGTTTAATCGGTTAACAATAATCGGTGTAAGAAATGCTGCGACGACGACTATGACTAAAGAAAAAAATCCCATTTCATCCCCCTATGTTAGATATGACATAAATGTTGTTGCAAGACCAAAATAAATCAACATACTTACAATATCATTGATAGTTGTAATAAATGGTCCACTTGCGACAGCAGGGTCAATATGAATTTTATTCATTAAAATTGGAATCATTGATCCTACTAACGTACCTACTGTCATGGCAATAGTTAAACTTGCACCTACAATCAGTGCCAAGAAGGGTTGACGATAAATAATGACAATAATTAAGAATAAAATCACTGCACATACAAAACCAGTTATTAACCCACTACCTGCTTCTTTTAAAGCTATTTTAAGTTTACTTTTTTCTTTAATATCACCATTAGAAATATTACGAACAGATACTGCTAATGATTGCGTTCCTGAATTTCCTGACATTCCACTTATAATAGGAATAAATGCTGCTAATAATGCAACTTGCGACAATGTATTTTCAAAACCACCCAGAATCGTTGCTGTTATCATACCTAAAAATGTTAAAATAATGAGCCATGGTAATCTCTTCAATGCTTTCTTAAATACTGATTGATCAGTAGATTTAGTATCAGAAACCCCCGCTAAACGTGAATAATCTTCATCTGCTTCTTCATTTACGACATCTAAAATATCATCTATTGTAATAATCCCTACTAAATGATGTTGATAATCGATAACAGGCATAGCAATAAAATCATAATCTTTCATTTTTTGAGCAACACGTTCTTGATCTTCTTCTACGTTTACACTTACAACACGTTGAATCATTACTTCTTCAACATGAGCATCAATATTTGCTACAATTAAATCTTTCAAAGATAGAACACCTACGAGTTGACCGACAGTATCAACAACATAAATCACATATATTGTTTCTGCATCAGGTGCTTGACTTTTAACTAGCATGAGTGCCTCTTTTACAGATGTACCAATATCCAATGAAATATATTCAGTAGTCATGATACCGCCAGCAGTATCTTCTTCATAATGTAATAACTTTTTGATTTTATCTGTGACTCTGTTGTCCATCAAAGCTAATAAACTGGCAACTTTTGAGTTAGATAATTCATTTAGAATATCAACTGCGTTATCTGTAGACATATTTTCTAATACTTCACTTGCATAATGTGCATGCATTGAATCAAATAATATTTCATATTCTTTCCCCTCAATATCTAATTGGTTAAAAAATCTACTCACTTCTTGAGGCGATAAAAATTCGAATATTCTTTGTCTATTCTGATTCACTGTATTTTCAAAGTATTCACTTTGTTCATATTGATGTAAAGTTAGAAATTCTTTTCTGAATTGATCTATGTCATTGCGGTCTAAACTGTCATCTAACAGTTTTTGATTGTATACTTTATTATGTTGTATGTCAGTTGTTTCTGTATTTAATGACATCAAGTGTACCTCCTAATTTTAATTTACACTTTGATATATTTTTTCTAAGTTTTTATAATCTATAATAATCTCGATTTCTTTATTATAGATTGGATGTATAAATTTTACTTTATAACACTGTAAAGATTGTGTTTGAATCTGAGGATGAAAACCATCATATAAGTCATCCCCAATAAGTGGATGACCAATATGCTTAAAATGAACTCTAATTTGGTGTGTTCGTCCAGTATGTAATTTAACTTCACATAAGCTTGCACTGTGATGACTACTCAACGTTTTATATTCAGTTTTTGCATATTTACCAGATGACGTAATACATCGAGTAATAATACTATCTTTATTTCTACCAATAGGTGCCTCTATCATAGATTGTTCTTTAGTTTTACCGTAACACACACATATATATCGCTTATCTATTTCAAATGTCGACATAAGATGATGAATATGACCATGTTTAGTAAAGATAACGATCCCCGTCGTATTACGATCTAATCTTGTAACAATATGAGGTACTACATATTGTACTTTATTCGTAGAATGATTTAAATAATACATCACGCGTTCAATTAAACTATCATGAGGATGTTCTCTTGAAGGGGCACAATTTAAATGCGCCGGTTTTGAAACGATAATTAAATATGTATCTTCATATAATATTTCAATATATTTGTTTGAAGGACGAAGATATCTACTCGGAACTTCTTCCGGAAGTTTAACAATAAGTTGATCATCTTTTTTCAACATATATCTAACTGTCACAGGTTGTCTATTAATAATTAAAGCGCCATCACGTTTAATGGCGCTAATTGTTTTCTTTGAATAATTATGACGTTGTAAAAATGTCTTAAGCATTTCTTCGCTATGAATATGGTATACAAATTTCATCAATCATCTTCACTTTCAATAAACGAATCATGAACTCTTTTCCAAAAAGGAAATGGTCTAAACCTAGCAAAGCGAACTTTTTCATTTGCGACTCTAAATTGAATGTCGCTCACATTTTTATGTTTTAGACTGACATGATCAATTGTTGTTCTAATTGTATTATGATTTACAGGTGTAATCAAACATGTATGATGCTTTGGTAATACTAAGGGTGAACCTACTGTCCTAAATACTCTATTATTAATAGATGCAATTTCAGCAATTTGTATGGCTTCAAGAGAAGGGTGAATCAGTGCACCACCTAGTGCTTTATTATAAGCCGTCGACCCAGAAGGTGTGGAAATACATAGACCATCTCCTCTAAATCGTTCAAAATGTTTACCTCTAATTGCGACATCTGCTACTAGTGTTGATCCATTTTCAGTTTTCAAAGTTGCTTCATTAAGTGCTAAATAGCGTGTTTCATTCTTAGTGTTGTTATATTTAACCATAATTTCAAGTAATGGATATTCAATCACTTGAAATTCTGAATGATGAATTTCTTCAATCAATTTTTCAACTTCATGAGGTAACCAGTCTGCGTAAAAACCTAAATGGCCAGTATGTACTCCAACGAATGCCACATTTGATAGCATATGACTATACTGATGAAAAGCTTGCAAAAGTGTTCCATCTCCACCGACAGATATGACTATTTCTGGATTTTCTGTATCCTCTATCATATGAAAACCATTCATTTGATTCATCATTTTATGTTTAAGAGTGTTGGATTTAGAGTCACCTTTAGATAAAATCGTATAACGCATTTATTGACACCTCATCAGTCATGTTTTTTTGCACGTTTTTGAGTATAATATTTTTGAGCTTCTTGTATTTCCTCTTTAATTTCAGACATCTCTTCATCTAATAAGTAAGCCGCTTCAGCAGCTCTTTCTAGACGATGTTGTATCTCAGCAGGATAATCTCCATCATATTTGTATCTTAATGTATGTTCGATTGTAGCCCAAAAATTCATTGCTAATGTTCGAATTTGAATTTCAGCTAATATCATTTTTTGACCACTTAATGTTTCAATTGGATACTCGATAATTACATGATATGAACGATAACCACTTTGTTTGGTATTATTAATATAATCTCTTTCTTCTACAACTTTAAAATCTTGACGTTGTCTAAGCATATTAACAACTACATCAATATCATCAACGAATTGACACATCATCCTTAAGCCAGCTATGTCGTACATTTCTTCACGTAATCGATCAAAAGGAATTCCCCTTTTATTCGCTTTATCAATGATACTTGTAATAGGCTTTACACGACCAGTTACAAATTCAATGGGTGAGGCGTTTTCTCCAACTTCATATTGCTTACGTAAGCCTTTTAATTTCACCTTTAATTCATCGACTGCTTGTTTATATGGTGTTAAAAATTGCTCCCATTGATTCATATGGTTCCACTCCGTTTCACTTTAGTTCGAAAGTTTCTTCAACTGCTGAAACAAACTCCTTACCATAGTTATTATTTCCTTCAACATTTTCTAAGATATAACTTAACTCATCTTGAAAATGTTCTAATTCTAATTCATCGTTAATAATTACTTTTTTATCTCTATTATTATGTAACATTGACCACGTCTCTTGTACAAAAATCAAATATGAATACGACGAGCCATCATCTAATAAATACGCAAAACTAAAATTATCACTATCTACAAGCATTTGTCCTACTTCATCTAATCCATCAGTTGGATCTTCTGAGTAGCAATAAATGCTATCATCTTTGATTTTAATTTCATTTACATATATACGCATGCTTGTTCCTCCTTATTATTCCTTATTAGTTTAACATAATTTAACTCTCAAACACACATTAGAGTACCATAGTTCAAGTATGCTCTAAACGATTAAATATTTAGCTTTATATATTTTATTTTTAGTATTGTTATTACTTTAATTTTTTACAAATGTCGGTCATAATGAACTACAATAATATACTAAAGATTTTTTAATGAGGTGTAATTATGAGTACTAATAATGAAATTGAATTTAAGCAATTAATTGATTTCAATGTATATAACGCGATTAAAGATTCTTATTTTAAACAACTCACACCATTCACTCAAACAAATTATTATATTGAATCACCTAGTTTCAAACTACGTAATCATCGTTCTGCTTTAAGAATACGTGTTAAACAAAACACATTTGAAATCACACTAAAAGTACCAGCCAAAATTGGCTTGATGGAATATAATCATCCAATCGATATTAAGCCTCATATTGGACAAACAATTATCAAATCAACATTACCTAGCGATATTCAAAAAATTCTTACTGAATTTGATATTGGAGAAAACGAATTAAGCGTTTTAGGTGCATTGACAACTGAAAGATTAGAAGTTGAATTTCAAAATGAACTATTAGTATTAGATAAAAGTCAATACTTTGATAAAACAGACTATGAACTAGAATTTGAAGTTAATGATTATCAAATAGGCTTTGAAAAATTTCAAAATTTATTAAAACAATTTGACTTAGTTCATAAACCACCTAAAAATAAAGTCCAACGATTTTTTGAATATCAAGCTCAATTATGATAGATATGAGATAAACTTGTGAAAAATCAAATTACTTTTAAATGTAAAAATTCATGTTATATTAGAAATATATTAATAGAAATTGGTGATACTATGGCTACAACACCTTATGATGTAATAGGAGAAAAAGCTTTGTATGATATGATTGATTATTTCTACTTTCTTGTAGAGAATGATCAAAGAATTAACCATTTATTTCCTGGAGATTTTAAAGAAACAAGTAGAAAGCAAAAGCTATTCTTAACACAATTTCTAGGTGGTCCTGATTTATACACTCAAGAACATGGTCATCCAATGTTAAAAAAGAGACATATGGAATTTAGAATTACTACTTATGAAAAAGATGCATGGTTAGAAAATATGTATAAAGCAATCAATAAAGCTCAATTTCCAGCAGGAGTTGGCGAATACTTGTATGAAAGATTGCGTTTAACTGCTAACCATATGGTGAATTCCTAAATATAATTGAAGGTGAGTTAAACATGGCTGAAGAACTTAAAATTGTAGATAATGCGAGTCGTGAAAACACTAATCTGTCACCTGTAAATAAAATAGAAATTTATTCATTCTTTGATCCCTTTAATAAAGATTGTTTTAAATTATCCGCAATTATATCTAAATTAAGAATTGAGTATAATCAATATATTCGAATTAGACATATTTTAAATCCTTCATTGAAGGTTTTGACTAAATGTCAAGCTCAAAGCACTTCAGATTTTGATAATATTGCCCTAGCATATAAAGCTGCTGAATTACAAGGTAGATTGAGAGCTGAACGTTTTATTCATTTAATGCAGAACGAAATTATACCGAAAAAAGATATTATCACTGAAGAAATGATTTGTAATTGTATTAAAAATGCTGGTTTAGATTATGATGTTTTCAAAGAAGACTTACAAAAAAATAAACTTACCGAAAGTTTAAAAATAGATTTGCATATTGCAAGAGAAATGGAAATTGAACAAGCACCTTCACTTGTATTTTTTAGCGAAGATGTACATGAAGAAGGTTTGAAAGTTGAAGGCCTTTATCCTTATCATATTTATACTTATATTATTAATGAATTAATGGGATGCCCTATCGAGAAAGAATTACCTCCAAGTCTCGAAACTTATATTCAATCCAAGCAATTAGTAACGATGGAAGAATTGCTTACTATTTATGAATGGCCGGAAAAGTTACTTGTAAAAGAATTGAAAAAATTAGCTTTACAACAAAAAATTGAAAAACTAAATTATCCCGACGGCGAATTTTGGCAATCTAAAATGCCTAAGAAATAACAAAGAGCGATCACTTATTTAAAGTGTATCGCTCTTTTTATATTAAATTAATTTAATAATTAAGCATAAAAAAAACGCCGTGTCTGATTACACGACGCTAAACAAAGGGGATGGGAGAAATTTTTCACTTCAAACAAAGGGGTATGTTTGTTATGTGATTAATTTCATGTATATAATATAACACGCTCAAAATGGCGTTTCAATATTAAACTACATTTCCAACCGAAATGTCATAAATTAGACACATTGAAAACGGATACACTATTTTTAGTGCTTCATTAATTTTTCAAATGCTTCTAATTTTTGTTCAAAAACTTCACAAGCTTGCTCTATAGGTTCTGGTGTAGTCATATCTACACCCGCATTCTTAAGAATCTCAATTGGGTAATCAGAACTACCTTTTTTCAAGAATTCATTTATATATCTTTCAACAGCAGGTTGTCCTTCTGTTAAAATTTGATGACTTAAACTTTGAGCAGCACTGTATCCAGTTGCATATTGGTATACATAATAATTCATATAGAAGTGTGGAATACGAGACCACTCTTTACTAATATGATCATCTGTTTCTACCACATCACCGAAGTATAGTCTATTTAATTTAGCGTACTCTTCATTCATACGAGTTGATGTTAATGGTTCTCCAGCTTCCTCAATTTGATGAATTTTATGTTCAAATTCAGCAAACATAGTTTGACGGAATAATGTTGCTCTGAAACGCTCAAGTTCTTGGTTTAGTAATAATAGACGTCGATCATCATCTAAATGTTTATCCATATAATCACTTAGTAGAGCTTCATTACATGTTGAAGCAACTTCAGCTACAAAGATAGAATAATCACTAGAGTTTGATGGTTGATTTTTACGACTAAAGTAACTATGTGCAGAATGTCCAAATTCATGAACAAGTGTATATAAATCAGAGGTTGTATCAGACCAATTTAATAAAATAAATGGATTAGTTAAATGTGCGCCTGAAGAATAACCACCTGAGCGTTTTCCTTTATTCTCATAAACATCTACCCAACGATGATTTAAACCTTCTTTAACTACATCTAAATATTCTTTTCCCATTGGCTCTAGTGCTTTTAGCATCCATTCTTTAGCTTCGTCATATGGCATTTCAAATTTAACATCTTTAACTAATGGAGTATAAATGTCATACATTTTTAAATCATCAATACCTAAAAGTTCTTTTCTCAATTGAGTGTATTTATGCAACAATGGAAGATATTTATGAACTGTTGCAACTAAATTATCATATACTTCTTCAGGAATATGGTTATTACTTAAAGCGCGTTCACGTGCCGTTTTATAGTTATGCGCACGCGCATTAAAAATATTTTTCTTAACTTCGCCAGCTAAAGTTGAGCCTAATGTATTGTTATATGCACTATACGCTTCATATAAGTTGTTATAAGCTGACTGACGTAATTCACGATCATCTGATTCTAAATATTTAATAAATGTACCTTGTGTTAAAGGATGTTTTTTTCCATCTTTGTCTACTGCATCTTTAAATTCTAAATCAGCATTACTAAACATGCCATAGACATTTTCTGGAGTTGATAATGCATCTTGCGCTTGGGTTAATAATTTTTCTTTATCAGCATCTAAAATATGTGGACGTTTTTCATTAATTAATTTCAATTCAAATGCATAACGTTTTAAATCATCGTTACTCTTAATAAAAGATTCTAATTTCTCTTCATCAATTTGCAAAATCTCTGGAACTAAGAAACTCCATGCTGAGCTAATTTTTATGATGAGTTGATGCGCACGAGATTCAAAACCAGTATATTTATCGTTAGATGTATCTTGGTCTTGTTTTAAATGTGCATAAACATACACCTTTTCTAATTGTGTTCCAATCTCATCTTCTAAAGCTAAAGCATGATATAAAGTTTTAGCACTATCTCCTAGATGTCCTTTAAATTGTTCTTCTTTACCTAGGTAACTTTCTACCTCTTTTAATGCTTTTTCAAAAGCTTCATCGCTTTCAAAAATAGTTGTTAAATCCCAAGTTTCATTTGGATATTTTCGTTCTTGCTCTTCTCTAGTAAGTTGTTGACTCATACATGTACCTCCTAAATGAATTAATGTTATAATTTTCTCATTCTTTTATTTATTTTGCACGTTTAAACTCCCACTTATTTGTTGAATATAATCATCTATTAACTTTAAAGTAATTTCTTCTTTATTAATATCCTGTAGATAAAATTGTCTGAATTTCAAATACGACATTAAATCATGCTTGGGAAGGTTATGTTTTAACAACAACTTAAGCTTGAGTTGCCATTGTACTGGATGATTTTCGATAAAAATTTGATACGAAAAAATATAACCTGTATCTCTACATACCTCATCGTCAGTTATTTGTAATTGATACATAGCGCTTAAAGACGGTTCTAGCACTGAACGTTTTTTTCTACAATTAAAAATATAACGACTGATATGTTTATCTGACAATTTATAACAATATGACTCATTCTTTTTTTCATTGAATGTTAATAATTCAGAAATTTGAATAATTCGTCTATGCGCAATAAATTTTCGGCCACCAATATGTTGTATATTGACATACTTTACTATCAGTTGTTTTTCATGCTCCCAACTGTATAGCGTTCTATCAACGGGATTAATGAAATAAGCTTGAAACGTGTTCAAGTATAAATAACCCTTATGATATTGTAATTGTTCGATAAGCCAAATAACTGCAACTCCAATTTGTTCAAATCCTCTTGATCGAGATTTAACCTCTTTTATACTTATTCTTGAAAATTGAACTTCTATAGCTACTTTAGCGTTCACAAGAATATCAGGATACTGCATAATTTTAGAAAAATAAGGTTCTATTTCAACATTAAAGTGATATTGTTTTAAATGTTGGGCAATAAAAAATTTAACGTAGTAATGTTTTTCTGTTTCATTTTTTATGCATCTTCTTTTAGTTTGAGAGACATGGGCAAAATGCGGAATCTTTTTTAACCCTTTTTTTAAAAGAAGTTTTTCTTTGCAATATGGACATCGGTATTCTTCACTAATGATAGCTTGATGAGCATATACGGTTTCATTATTACGATTAATCGCTACTAACATGCATTCACCTCATATTATTAAACGTTTAAGATGATTTATTTACTTTTAAAAAAAAGAGAGTAGCAAAGAAATTCATTTTAAATTTCTTTGCTACTCTCGATTAATCGTTATATATTATTCTACTGAATCAGTAAAATAACGACGTACTTGTGAAGTAACATTATGACTCATAATAATTTTAGCATAATCATTTAAATACACTTCTGTCTTATCACTAGGATAAGCGAATTCAAGTAATTGACTATAGCTATCATTAATTGTCTCTTGGCTAACAGTACTATCGAAGTGCATTGCATAGTAGTAATGTGAATCACTCATATACAATAAATCTTCAAACTCATCTGTAGATAGATTATGATGATAAGCGTAATGAATGACTTCTTCTAAGTCTTCGAATTTCACAATAATTGTTCTTAAACTAGAACGTTGTTGTGATGATTTACGTTTAGATTTATGTGCTTGTTTTTGTTGTGCACGTTGTTCAAATAAATCTTCAATACTTTCTTCTTGTTCTAATGTATTAGCTAGCAAATCATTCACTTGTTCCTCAAATTGTTCATTTGCATGATCATCTGACATGTTCATTGCTTCTTCATTTTTAGATTTAGAGATTGTGACTTCCACGCCTTTTTCAAATGCATGTACTTGAATCCAAAGAGGTCCTTCAACTACAAAATCTTCTTCTTCATTAATCTCGTCCATCATTGACCAAAAGAATTCTTCACCACGCTTACGATTTGTCCATAAATCTTCACGACTAAATCCTCTTGCTTCAATATCACCATAAGTTATAAATAATTTCACAGTTGTGTCGTCAACGCGTTCTATTCTCATATCATCTCACTCCTTACAGTCGATGAATAGTAACCATATTGTATTAGAACGTAAGTTAAATTACAATTTATTTGTTTGATTAAATTTCACTATTTTAAATAGGATACTATATCATATTATATTCCCTTTTTTTATTATAAAAAACAGCACTATAGCTAAGCCAGTGCTGTTAAATAATAGGTTCTTAAATTTTAAATATTAGTCGACTAAACGTTGAGCTTCTTGTAATTGGAAAGTACGAACTTTTCTAGGTAAGAAACGTCTGATTTCATCTTCGTTATATCCAACTTGCAAGCGTTTTTCGTCTAAAATAATTGGACGACGTAATAGTCCAGGATTATCTTGAATAATTGTATATAAATCTTGCAATGGTAAAGAATCAATATCAACGTTTAATTTTTGATAAGTTTTAGAACGAGTTGAAATAATTTCATCTGTTCCATCTTCAGTCATTTTTAAAATTTGTTTAATTTCATCAATTGTTAAATGTTCAGAAAAAATGTTACGCTCCGTATACGGAATGTCATGTTCTTGTAACCATGCTTTCGCTTTACGGCAAGATGTGCAACTTGGTGATGTAAATAATGTTACCATACATCTCACTCTCCTATTGAATAAATATTATTCATTATATTAATAATTATGCTAAATTGTCTTAAGCTTATATTATAAGTATAATATGTTAACATTAAAATCAAATGAGAAAATTCTAATTTTCCTAAGAAATTTCAAATTTTCTAAAAATTTCTCTACAAAATTTAATTTCTCTTGTATACGTCTATTATAACATAACTTACAATTTAAAAAAATACTGTTATAATCTAGTTAAAATGAATTATTTTTAAAGAAAGTAGGCATCTATATGGAGACATTATTTTCAGGAATACAGCCAAGTGGGATACCTACATTAGGTAACTATATTGGTGCATTAAAACAATTTGCAGAAGTACAGAACGATTACAATTGTTACTTTTGTATTGTAGACCAACATGCGATTACTGTCCCACAAGATAAAATCAAATTGCGCAAGCAAATTCGTCAGTTAGCAGCAATTTATTTAGCTTCAGGTATTGATCCAGACAAATCTACATTATTTATTCAATCAGAAGTTCCAGCACATGTTCAAGCCGGTTGGATGTTAACAACAATTTCAAGTGTTGGTGAGCTTGAACGTATGACGCAATATAAAGATAAAGCGCAAAAACGTACAGATGGTATTCCAGCTGGTTTATTAACTTATCCACCTTTAATGGCAGCTGATATTGTTATTTATAATACAAATATTGTACCTGTAGGTGAAGACCAAAAACAACATATGGAACTTACTAGAAATTTAGTGGAACGTTTTAATAGTCGTTATAACGATATATTAGTTAAACCAGAAATTCGTATGCCAAAAGTTGGTGGACGTGTAATGAGTTTACAAGATCCAACAAAAAAAATGAGTAAAAGTGATGATAATCAAAAAAACTTTATTTCATTACTAGATGAACCAAATATTGCAGCGAAAAAAATTAAAAGTGCTGTAACTGATTCAGATGGTATTATCAAATTTGATAAAGAAAATAAACCAGGAATTTCTAATTTATTGACCATTTATTCAAGTTTAACTGATCAATCAATTAAAGATCTTGAAACACAGTATGAGAATGAAGGATATGGAAAATTCAAAACAGATTTATCTGAAGTTGTTAAAGACTTTTTAGTACATTTCCAAGAAAAATATAACGAATTTTATAATTCAGATAAGTTAGATGACCTCTTAGATCAGGGACGTGACAAAGCCCAAAAAGCTTCTTTTAAAACATTGAAAAAAATGGAACGTGCAATGGGCTTAGGACGCAAGAGATAAATCATTATAAAAAAGACCACGAGTATAAGTAAATGACTCGTGGTCTTATTTTAGTTATCTTTCTTTTTTCCTGTTTCACGATCAATTGATTTATCAATATATACATGTTTCAGTGTAGTATCTGGACCAATTTTATGATACTGTAATCCTTTGACCTGTGGATTAGTTAAGTGTGCTTCACCTTTTTGATAAACAGGAGCTACTGGTGCATCATGAAGCAAGATACTTTCCGCACGTTGTAGCGCTTCATTTCTTTTTTCTGTTTCACGTAACAATGAACTATTTGATTCTTTTAAAAGCCTGTTATATTCTTTGTTATCCCAATCAGTATTATTTTGAGCATTATCCTTAGTCATAGTTTCTAAAAATGCTGTTGGATCAGGATAATCTGGACTCCAACCTGAATAAGTCGCTTCGTAATTATTAGCTAATTCTAAAGTGGTTTTTTGTTTAAATGGCATTTGTTTAATTTTTAATGTAACGCCTGGTAAGTTTGATTCAATTTGAGATTTAATATACTCTGCAGCTATTTTAGAAGCAGGCGTATCTTGCGTATTCATTGTAAATGCAAACTCTTCTTTACCTAATTCTTTTTTTGCCTTTTCCCAATTTTGTTTTGCTATCTTAGGATTATATTTTAAAGGAGACTCAACTGTACTTGCGAAGTCTTTTCCGTCAGGCGTCTTCGCTGTACCTATTCCCGTGAAGTTATTTGAAGCAAGAGACCCATCATTTAAAACAGTTTTTACATACCCTTTTTTATTAATAGCTTGCGCAATAGCTAATCTCAAATTTTTATTTTTAAATTCAGGCACTTTTTTTTCATTCATTTTAATATAAAAAGTACCAGCAGTTAAACGATAGTTTAATTCTTTACTGCCTTTATATTTATCAACTTGTTCAGAAGTGATGATTGTATCATCGATTGAATTAGTATCATATAAAGAAGCGCCAGCTTGTTGATCTTTTAAAACTTTATAATTTACTTTATCTAATTTAACATTTTTCTTATCCCAATATTGATTATTTTTAACCATTTGTATTTTATCTTCTACCTGCCAGTTAGTAACTTTGAAAGGACCATTATAAACTGCTCTTTCAGCATTCGTTCCATATTTTTTACCATATTTTTTGGCAATTTTAGCATCTTGTGGATAAAAAGTACTTAAAGCAAGTAATTCATTTATGTACGGTACCGGTCTTTCTAAATCAATTTGAAGTTTATATTTATTTAACGCTTTGATTCCTAAAGAATTTAATGGTTTTTTTCCAGTATTAATTAAATCTGCATTTTTTATATCACTCATTATATATGCAAATTCAGAGGCAGTTTTTGGATCTACAACTTTTCTCCATGCATAAACAAAGTCATGCGCTGTTACAGGATCTCCATTTGACCATTTTGCATCATTTCTTAAATTGATAGTCAGAGTTTTACCACCATTACTTTTTTGTGGTGTTTCTTTTGCTACACCTAAAGTTACTTTGTCATTTTTATCTATTGAATATAATCCTTCGAAAGTTTGACCAACAACATCACTAGAAACAGCATCTGTAATAAGAGCTGTATCTAAAGTAGTTATATCTTGACTAATTATTTTTCTGAATACCTGTCCTTCATCAGAATATAAACTTTTTTTGTTACTACATGCTGATAGTATTAAAGTGACAATAACTAATAGCGTTAAATATTTATATTTTTTCTTCACATTCTTGTCCTCCCTTCCTCAGACTTAATTATGTTGAAGATGAGTTTGTTCTTGTTCTTTTAAACGTACTGCTTCTTCATCTGTTACAAAAACATAATGATTAGGTCTAATTTCTTGCAGTCTACGTTCTGCATTTTTAGATTCATCTTCTTCATACACAATTCGCTTTCTTGTTCTTTCACTATCAGGATCAGGTTGAGGGATAGCAGATAACAGTGATTTAGTATAATCATGTAAAGGATGATAATAAATTTCGTCAGACGCTCCTAATTCTACAATTTTCCCAAAATGCATTACTGCTATACGATCAGAAATATATTTAACCATTGATAAATCATGGGCAATAAATAGGAAAGTAATACCTCGTTCTTTTTGCAATTTCAGCATTAAATTTACTACTTGAGCTTGAATAGACACATCCAATGCAGAAATAGGCTCATCCGCAATAATAAACTCAGGTTCTACAGCTAACGCACGAGCAATTCCTATACGTTGACGTTGTCCACCAGAGAACTCGTGAGGATAACGATTCGCATGTTCCTTACTTAAACCTACTGTTTCTAGCAAATCATATACACGACGTTTACGATCTTTTTTATTACTTGCTAACTTATGAATATCAATACCTTCTGCTACAATATCCATGACCTTTAGACGTGGGTTTAAAGATGCATATGGATCTTGAAAAATCATTTGAATTTTCTTATTGAAATTTAATAACTCTTTTCTTTTAGTAATCTTCTGGATGTCCTGTCCTTCGTAAAGAATTTCACCATCTGTAATATCATTTAGTTTAATCATTGCTTTTCCAGTTGTAGATTTCCCACATCCAGATTCTCCTACTAACCCCAATGTTTCTCCCTTATAAATATTAAATGAAATATCTTCGATTGCTCTAACTTCATTACGTTTGCCTTCATTAAAGTACTGCTTCAAATTTTTTATTTCTAATAATACTTCTTTACTCTTCTCCATTGAACGACACCCTTTCTACTCGACATGGTTTGTCGTAATTATTAGGCATTTGACGTTGTCTCTTTTTCACCATTTCCGGCGGTTCAACTTTTGGAGCGCGTTCGTCTAGCAACCATGATTTCACATAATGAGTAGGCGATACTTTAAACCATGGTGGTGCTTCCTTAAAGTCAATGTCTAGCGCATATTGACTACGTCTTGCAAATGCATCACCCTTTGGTGGATGTAATAAATCAGGTGGGGTGCCTGGAATTGCAATTAACTCTGTCTCGTTACTTGTCGTTAAATCAGGCATTGAAGATAATAATCCCCATGTATATGGATGTTTTGGATCATAGAAAATTTCATCGACATGTCCAGTCTCAATCATTTGTCCGCCATACATAACAGCCACTCTATCAGCCACATTTGCTACTACCCCTAAGTCATGTGTAATAAAAATAATAGATGTTTCAATTTTTTGTTGTAATTCTTTCATTAAATCTAAAATCTGTGCTTGCATTGTTACATCAAGTGCTGTCGTTGGTTCATCTGCAATTAAAATTTTAGGTTCGCATGCCAAAGCAGTTGCAATAACAATTCTTTGACGTTGACCCCCAGAGAATTGATGGGGATATGCTTTAAATCTTTTTTCTGCATTAGGCAATCCTACTAGATTTAAAATCTCAAGTGCACGTTTCTTTGCTTCAGGTTTATTATAATGACGATGTTTTATTAAAGGTTCCATGACTTGCTTACCAATTTGCATCGTAGGATTTAATGACGTCATAGGGTCTTGAAATATCATAGAAATATCTTTACCACGAAGTTTGTTTAATTCTTTTTCAGATTTAATTGCTAAATCTTCCCCTAAAAAATTAATTGTCCCTTTTTTAATTCTCCCTGTATCACCCTGGAACAATTTTGTAATTGCTTTTGTTGTTACAGATTTGCCAGAACCTGATTCTCCGACAATCGCTAATGTTTCCCCTTTATTTAAAAAGAAATCTACTCCTCTAACTGCTTGCACTTCCCCAGCAGTAATATCAAAGGAAACATGCAAGTTGTTGACTTCTAACACTCTTTCTGACATTGATTTTGCCTCCTTTGTTATTTACGCATTTTTGGATCAAATGCATCGCGTAATCCGTCACTAAATAAGTAAAAGAATAAAATTAATAAACTTAATACTGTAGCGGGAATAAATAATTCGTGTGGGTGTATTAACAACATTGCTCGTCCATCATTTACGAGTGAACCAAGCGATGTTTTCGGTGCAGGTACCCCTATACCAATAAAGCTTAAAAATGCTTCGAAGAAAATTGCACTTGGTACAGTAAACATAGATGTTACTACAATGGCACCTAGTGTATTCGGTAAAATATGTTTAAAAATTAATTTAAATTTTGAAGCTCCTAATGTTCTTGAAGCCATTACAAATTCTTGACTTTTTAGTTTTAAAAATTCACCACGCACTACTCTACTCATACCTAACCATCCGGTGATAGACATAGCTAAAATAATCGTCCAAATAGATGGTTCAAATATCAATACAAATAAAATAACAATAATAAGGTTAGGAATAGATGCTATAATTTCTAAAATACGTTGCATCACATTATCAATACGTCCCCCAAAAAACCCTGAAATAGCGCCATAAACGACTCCTATAAAGATATCTAGTGCAGCAGCTACAATACCAATAAATAATGAAATTTGAGCACCTTTCCATGTTCTAGTCCAAAGATCACGACCTAATTGATCTGTACCAAACCAAAAATTTTCTTTCACGCCCGCGTCTTTATAGGCGCTCTTACCATCTGTTCCTGTTCCATCAAAAGGTAAAAAGTGTACTTGATCTAGTACTGGAATTTTAGCAGGTAAATTTCGTCTAGTAACATCTTGTTCAGCATAATCATGTTTACTAAATGCTGGTCCTACAAATGCAAGAATGACAATTAAAATGAGTCCAATCAAACCGACAATTGCTAATTTATTTCTTTTCAACTGTGTCCAAGCATCTTGCCAGAAGTTTTTACTTTCACGTTGTATTTCTGGCTCTTTATTTAAATCGAGTTCTCTAATAACAAAATCCGTCCCAACCGCTCCTTCAGAGGTATGTGACATCGCTGCATTTGAATGGTCATCAAATGGTTTATTAAAATTTTCAGGCATTATTTTTTACCTCCTTGTACACGGATTCTTGGATCAATTACACCATAAAGAATATCTACGATAAAAATTGAAACGATAAATAATGTACTAAATAAAATTGTAGTAGCCATAATAACCGAGAAATCATTTGTTGTAATCGATCTAACGAATTGGTCCCCTAAACCGGGCACACCAAAGATATTTTCAATCGTTAAAGTCCCTGTTAAAATACCGGCTAACATTGGAACAATAATTGTAATAATAGGAATTAATGCATTTCTTAATGCATGTCCAAAAAGGACTCTTATCGGAGAGTTACCTTTAGCTCTTGCTAATAATATGTAATCAGAACTTAGTACCTCTATCATTTCAGCTCGAATATAACGAGCTACTGTGGCCATTACACTTGCTGATAATGCTAAGGAAGGCAATACTGCTGTTGAAAATCCTTCCCATCCTGCCACTGGAAACCATCTTAAACGTACTGCAAAAACGTATTGTAATAGTACTGCTAAGACGAATGAAGGTACTGATACTGCTATAACTGAAATAACAGTAGTTGTATAGTCTACCCAAGTGTTTTGTTTCGTAGCAGCTGCTACGCCTAAAATTAAACCTAAAATCACTCCAATAATCATTGCAGTAATCCCCATTTCCATAGAAGGAATCAATCTCGGTCTAATTAATGACCAAACTGGTTGATTATGATATTGGAACGAATAGCCAAAATCTCCAGTTACTACATTTTTTAAATAATGAAGATATTGCACTGCTACTGGATCGTTTAATCCATATTTTTCGTTTAAAATTGTTTTTTGCTCAGCGCTTAATTTAGCATCATTAAATGGTGAGCCAGGCATCATTTTCATTAAGAAAAATGTAATTGTGATGATAATAAATAACGATAAAAACATATATCCCAAACGTTTTAATATATATCGCGTCATTATACAGTCCTCCTTTACTAAATATTCAAAATTAACATTCCCTTCAAAATTTTCAGAAATATTTATACATATTATATATACTTTTTTCATAAAATTGCAATATAATTTTACATTTTCTTAATATAAGAGTAATTTTTATATATATTGTTTAAAAGAATATATATTTTAGATTTTATTTATAGTAAGTTTACAGTAAATTAGACTATATAGATAAAAAAGTTGGAGGCGTACATGAATAATATTAAAATTTGGTTTATATGGCTTTTTTTGCCACTCATATGTACTTTTTTACTTTGGATGTTCGTAACTCGACATTCGTTTGTCTCATTTATTGATATCTTATTTTATATATCACTTGTATTATTTATATTGTTATTTTTAATTCTCCTTGTACAAGAAGGTATATTTGATGCTACAAGTTTTGGTTTTAGACGCATGCGTTATCAACTCGCTTCTCGCGCTAAGAAAAAATCTTTAGAAAACGATGACTTTTTCAATCCAAAACAAGTAAAAAAAGAGCATTATACCATTTCAACATGGTTACTACCTGCTCTAATACTATGTGCATTTTACTTCATTTTGACTATTCTTATTTCAATTTTTCTATAAACATAAAAAACCATGCATATTATTGCATGGTTTTCTACTCTTAACTTAATTTTTAATCTTTAAACTTTTTAAATACTAATACTGCGTTATGTCCACCGAAACCTAGACTATTACTCATTGCATATTCAATTTCTAAATCTTGTGCTTCATTAGGAACAATATCTAAGTCACATTCTGGATCTGGCGAATCTGCATGAATCGTCGGTGCAACTTTAGAGTCACGAATAGATAATGCAGAGAAAATTGCTTCAATTCCCCCTGTAGCACCTAATAAATGCCCTGTCATAGATTTAGTTGAGCTAATTTTTAAGTTTTTAGCTGCATCTCCAAATGTATTTTTAATCGCTTTAATTTCATACAAGTCACCTACTGGCGTACTTGTACCATGTGCATTTAAGTATTGAATATCTTTAGCTTCAATACCTGCATCATCTAAAGCCGCTTGCATTGCACGAGAACCACCTTCGCCTTCAGGTGCTGGTGCAGTAATGTGATAAGCATCTCCAGTTGAACCATATCCTACAATTTCAGCGTAAATTTGTGCGCCACGTGCTTGTGCTGATTCTAATGATTCAATGACTAAGATACCAGCTCCTTCACCCATGATAAATCCATCACGTCCTTCTTGGAAAGGACGACAAGCTGTTTCTTTATCATCGTTTGTTGATAATGCACGACTTGCACTGAATCCTGCAAGTGCCATATGCGTAATAGGTGCTTCAGTACCACCAGTAATCATAGCATCAGCAGCACCTCTTTGAATGATTTTAAATGCTTCACCGATAGAATTTGTACCTGTTGCGCAAGCAGTAACAGTTGAACCATTAGGTCCTTTTGCACCTAAATCGATTGAAACTTGGCCAGTAGCCATGTCAGGAATAAGCATTGGAACAAAGAAAGGACTAACTCTTCTTGGTCCCTTATTCTTTAGTATTGTATGTGCAACTTCAAATGTTTCCATTCCACCAATACCCGAACCAATCCATACACCGATACGATTAGCATTATCATCATTGATAGTTAAATTAGCATCTTCTACAGCTTGTCTTGCCGCTACTACTGCATATTGTGTAAAACGATCCATGCGACGCGCATCTTTTTTCGAAATATGATCTTCAATATTAAAGTCTTTTAATTCACCTGCTAAGTGAACATTATATTCTTCAGTATCAACGCGTGTAATTGTATCAATTCCATTGACACCTTTTAAGGCATTTTCCCAATTTGTTTGGGCATCGTTTCCAATAGGTGATAATGCACCCATACCTGTAATTACCACTCTTTTGTTTTCAGTCATACATTAAATCCTCCTATTTACCCCATTTGATTACCATAGCGCCCCATGTTAGGCCGCCACCGAAACCTACGAGTACTAAAGTGTCATCATCTTTAATTCTTCCGTTTTCTAACTCTTGTTGAATACTTAAAGGAATCGAAGCAGCTGACGTGTTTCCAAAACGGTTAACTGAAACACTCATTTTTTCTCTTTCAATACCCAATCTTTCACGTGCTGATTCCATAATTCTGATATTTGCTTGATGTGGTATAAACATATCAATATCATCAGATTCTAAACCAGCTTTTTCAACTACACGTGTAGACGCTTCGCCCATAATTCTTACAGCGAATTTAAAAACTTCGCGTCCATTCATTACTAGTTTACCAGTCTCTTTATTTAAATATAAGTATTTTCCACCTGACCCATCTGAGCCCATTTCATAGCTAATAATACCTCGTCCTTCTGAGACTTCACCAATGACTACTGCACCTGCACCGTCTCCAAATAGTACAGCAGTTGAACGATCAGTTAAGTCAGTGATTTTGGATAATTTATCCGCACCCACTACTAGAATATTTTTATAGTCTCCAGATTGAACATATTGTTTTGCAGTAATCATTGAATACATGAAACCTGAGCATGCAGCAAGTTGATCCATAGTGGGCACTTTACCCGTACCTAATTTTTCTTGTAGTATATTAGCTACAGATGGAAATGGCATATCTCCAGTTGCTGTAGCTACAATAATCATATCTATATCATTCGGTTTAATACCAGCATCTTCAATTGCTTTCTTACTTGCTTCATATGCTAAGTCTGACGTATCTTGATCGTCACGAGACCAACGTCTTTCTTTAATACCAGTCATTTTTGAAATCCATTCATCAGACGTATCTAAAAAACCTTCAAAATAGGCGTTATCGACTACTCTCTCAGGCGCATAAGCACCAAAACCTTTTATACCTACGTTCATGAACGTACACCTTCTCACTTCAATTTTTAATACCAGGTATTAATTTAACATACTTTTTAAATCTAACTCAAGTAGTTAAACTTTATTAAACGATTTTGTTAAACAGTCACGAGTCAATAACTCATATAAAAATTGGTACAAATTTTTATACATTCTCTACTAATACTATACAAATAATTCACTTTACTTTAAAATGATAATATATATAAATTGGAGGTCATATATATGAAATACCTCGTAACTTTTATTTGGGCGTTAATCTTAACACAAATGGTTAACTTTGTACTTAATAGTTTAAATGGTGGCGGCAGTCTAGATGTGATTAAACCAATTATTATTGCAATCATCATTACCATTGCTATTGCCATTTTAAGTGCTATGATTAAACCTAATGATTTCGCTCGTAAAGGGAATAGAGACGTCTAAATAGTATTGGATTACGTGTTTGGAGTAATATAACGCTCTTAACAAGTTTAATATAAGAAAAGGCATTGGAAAGCAAAGCTTTCCAATGCCTTTTTATATACTATTCAGCTGAAGGTTTTTGGACATCAAATGTTAATTCTTGATTATCGTTAAGATCAACATCTACTTTTGTACCTTCTGGCATATTTTCTTTAATCATCATACGAGCAAGTGGTGTTTCAATTTGACGTTGTACAAAACGTTTAAGTGGTCTAGCACCAAATTGTGGTTCGTATGCTTCTTCACCTAACCATTTTTTAGCTTCGTCTGATACTTCAATTGAAATGCGTTGATCCATCAATCGAATATTTAATTGAGTTAAAATTTTATCTACAATCATACTCATATCATTGATAGATAATGGTTTAAATAATACAATATCATCCATACGGTTTAAGATTTCTGGTTTAAAGAATGCATGTAAACTATCCATAACTGCTTTTTCAGTGCTTTCAGTAATTTCACCAGAATCTTTAACATTTTCTAATAATATTTGTGAACCGATATTACTTGTCATGATAATAATTGTATTTTTGAAATCTACGCTACGACCTTTAGAATCAGTTAAACGCCCTTCATCTAAAATTTGAAGTAACACGTTGAATACATCACTATGCGCTTTTTCAACTTCGTCGAGTAGAATAACTGAATATGGGTTACGTCTTACCGCTTCAGTTAATTGACCACCTTCATCATGGCCTACATAACCAGGAGGCGCACCAATTAATCTAGAAACAGAATGTTTTTCCATATATTCACTCATGTCAATACGAATCATATGTTTTTCAGAATCAAATAGTGATGAAGCGAGTGATTTAGCTAATTCTGTTTTACCTACACCCGTTGGACCTAAGAATAAGAAACTACCTATTGGACGATTAGGATCTTTTATACCTGCACGCGCTCTCACTACAGCATCTGACACAAGATCTACCGCTTTATCTTGGCCTACAACACGTTCATGTAAGATATCACTTAAATTTAATAATTTTTCTCTTTCTGTTTCGACTAATTTAGAAACTGGAATGCCTGTCCATTGGCTTACAATATCTCCAATTTCCTCATCAGAAACAACTTCGCGAATCATGCGTTCATTATCACCTTGTTCATCATGGAAAGCTTCTTCGTATTCTTTTAATTCTTTTTCTAATTGTGGAATCGTACCATATTGTAATTCTGCTGCTTTTTCATAATTACTTTCTGTTTGCGCATCTTCTAAAGCTTGACGACTACGATCTAATTCAGCACGTTTTTCTTGAACTTTCGCGATTTTTTCTTTTTCTTGTTCTACACGAGATTGTAATGACGCTTGTTTTTCTTTTTCATTTGAAAGTTCTTCTTGTAATTCTTCTAATCGATGTTTACTGGCATTATCTGATTCATTTTTTAATGCACTTTCTTCAATTTCTAATTGCATAACACGGCGATTAACTTGGTCTAATTCAGTTGGATTTGATCCCATTTCTGTTCGGATAGTGGCACATGCTTGGTCGACTAAATCAATTGCTTTATCTGGTAAGAATCGATCAGTAATATAACGATCTGATAATTCTGCTGCTGCTACTAAAGCACGGTCTTGAATACGCACACCATGATAAACTTCATAGCGTTCTTTTAAACCACGTAAAATTGAAATTGTATCTTCTACGTCAGGTTCACTTACACCTACTTTTTGGAATCGACGTTCTAAGGCTGAATCTTTTTCAATATATTCTCTATATTCATTTAATGTTGTAGCACCAATACAATGCAATTCACCACGAGCTAACATTGGTTTTAACATATTACCAGCATCCATTGCACCATCTGTTTTACCAGCACCAACTAACATGTGAATTTCATCGATAAATAGGATAATACGTCCATCTGATTCTTTCACTTCTTTAAGTACTGCTTTAAGACGTTCTTCAAATTCACCTCTAAATTTTGCACCTGCAACTAATGCACTTAAATCTAATTCGAAAATAGTTTTATCTAGCAATGATTCTGGCACATCTTTACGCACAATACGTTGTGCTAATCCTTCTACAATTGCAGTTTTACCTACACCAGGCTCTCCAATTAATACTGGGTTATTTTTAGTTTTACGACTTAAAATTCGAATGGTATTACGGATTTCTTCATCTCTACCAATAACTGGATCCATTTTGCCTTGGCGAACTTCTTCTACTAAATCTCTACCATATTTCTCTAAAGCTTCATAATTTACTTCTGGATTTTGTGAAGTCACATGATTTCCCCCTCTAACTTTAGTAATAATTTCTTTGACTACTTCTTCTTTATTTCCTACAAATTGTTGTGTTGTTTCATCAATATCCATAGCAGCACGTAAAATATGTTCCATTGAGATATATTCATCTTCATATTCTTTCATATATGACTCAGCTTTATTTAATAATTCGTTTGCTTTTGAGCCAATATATTGTCCATATTGAACATTATCTCCTTGTACTGATGGATAGTGTTTTAATTTTTCACTATACGCTTGATTTAATTGGTCAGTGTCTATATTTGCACGTTCTAAAATACTTTGAAACAAGCTTTCGTCTTCTTCTAAAGTTCCTTTTAGTATTGCTTCAATTTCAATATTTTGTAATTCATTTTCTTTACTTAATTCAATTGCTTTTTGCAAAGCTTCTTGTACTTTATAAGTCATTTGATTGATATCCAAATTTATTCACCCCTACTTTTTGTATAAGAGTATGGTCAAATACTTCTTTTTTTGACTTTGACTTTCTTTGACCTTAAATACATTATAGACCTTCTTTGCTAATTAATCAACACTTTTACTTATCTTTTTAATAATTCAATAAATCCTATCATATCAAGCATTTATTTACGTTTCACACATCATTTACATATCACCTTACTATTAAACATTGTTACCTTCATTTTTTCTTAAATGTTAAAAAAGGATTAACTGTGTGAGCATCCTCAACTAGTTAATCCTTTTTAATTATTTATTTTTTAGTCATATTTTTTAGTATTTCGTCCGACAATGCTTGTACACCACTATGTTCTAAGTGCACACCATCAGATGCAAAATATTCAGTGTGACCAGCAGAGCGTTTATACCAGTCTACTAAAACAACATTTTTATGTCGTTTAGCTGCGTCTGAAAGTTGTTTATTTACATTATCTTGCCAGCTTCTCGGTACTCTTGTATTAACTAAATATATTTTGGCTTTCCCAAATTTACTAATCAGTTGGTCAAGCTCATCTTGAGTAAAATCTCCATTTGTACCAAGTTCTAATACAACTTGATTTGATGGTTTATTATAATTAGTATAATTATTTGCAACTATCAGGGCTTCTTGTAAATGACGACCTACTTTACCATCTATAGTTGCTTTAGGAACTTGAGATTTAAATTCTTCACCAATATCTACCATAACTGAATCGCCAATAAGTAATGGGCTGATATTTGTGTAAACTTTATCTTTATTCTCACTCTTACTTGTTTGTCCATTTAACTTAATATTTTCACCGGGCATCATTTTAACTAAATATTTATCAGCAGTACTTGTATTAAAACTGTTTGCTTTATTTGCAATTTCATCTTTTCCAAATCGATCAAATGCCCCCATAAATATTAATAGCAATGGAATCACAGCTATTATAGTAACTATTGTTCTTATAAATTTAGGTCTACGTAATCGGTCAAAAGAAAATGCTCTTAACCCTTCACGTCTAAATGGTGTTTCAATATAACGATAAGATAATTCCGCAAACACCACAGTTAATAGTATATCTAAGCTATATACATATATTGGTAACTGACCATCAACAAAATGTATATGTAGAAAACTAATGACGGCGAAATGCCATAAGTATAAACTATATGAACGTTTTCCGATATACACTAACAAAGGATGTCCTAGAAATTTAGCAATCATTGTAGATGGGTGAACAACACTTGCAATAACAAATAATGTCACTAAAGATATCAAATAAAATCCACCATTGTATATCCAATCACTATCGTCGTTAACTGTAAAGAATAAAATAATTAAGATAAGTAGGCTACCTATACCAATACCATCTATTGCACGACGTAATAGTTGTGGTGGATTAGCTTTTAATTTAAATGGTGGCCAAACAAATGCTAATATGACGCCTAATAATAATGTTTGTAAACGAGTATCTGTACCAAAATAAACACGCGAATATCCCACATTTGGTTGTGATATAACGACCATTTCTAATAAAGAGGCCAATGATACTATCCAAAATATAAGTGTCACATTACGATATTTTTTAATCGTAAGTAATAATATCACTAAAATGAACGGGAAAAATAAATAAAATTGTTCTTCGATAGCAAGAGACCATAAATGTTTAAGAGGCATGAATGAAAATTGTTCAAAATAGTTAACATCTTTAGCGATATACCACCAATTTGAAACATAAAATAGCGCTGCAATAATATCATGTTTAACTCTAATAATTTGTTGAGGTTCAAATAATAAAGTTGCAATACCAACTGTTATTAATAAAGCTATCACCGCTGGCAGTAGACGTTTTATTCGTCTAATCCAAAATTGTTTAAGATTAATAATTCCTTTTTCTTCATACTCTCTCAAAAGTAAACTTGTAATTAAGTATCCTGAAATGACGAAGAAAGTATCTACGCCAATAAACCCTCCAGTTAGCCACTTTCTATTCAAATGATATATAATGATGCCTAATACGGCAATTGCTCTTAGACCATCTAAACCAGGCATATAGCGCATTTTTGTTTTATCGTGCACGCCCTTTTCTAAATTTTGTTTCATTGTTCACATTCTTTCCCTATTAAATAATAAATTTTCAATAAATTCATTAGATATAAACGCACTAAAATCAGAATAACAATAAAGTTAATTATAGAAATTTATATGTATGATTGGTCATTCTATAGTCTATGAATTTAATACACTGTATAATATGATTCTGTGTTTTATACTAAGTTGACTGAAAACTTGATATACAATTAAATAAAATATAAATTCATTTTCATTGATTAATTCTTAATTGTTGAAAATTATACTTTTCTTAAGATATAAGTCTTATGTATTGTAGTATAACCTAGAAGTAAATTCAATTTATATTACAATTGTGTCATTTCTTTTTTACTCATTTAAAAATAAAATTGTCACATTCTCATATATTAAAAAAAGAGTAGAAGAAAAATTCATCCCCTACTCTCTATTAAATATTGTATCTAGCTCTTCATAATAAATAGCTTATACAATTAATGTTGTCGAGCTCACTTAAATTTATCCAACGCCTAATGCGATTTTTGCATATCTAGACATCATATCTTTATTCCATGGCGGATTCCAAACAATATTAACTTCTGTATCTTGAATCTCTGGAATTTCGGCTAATACTGTCTTAATTTGATCGATGATTTGTGGTCCAAGTGGACAGCCCATAGATGTAAGTGTCATTTCTACAGTACATAATCCTTCATCATCAACATTTACTTTATATACTAAACCTAAATTAACAATGTCTATGCCTAATTCAGGGTCAATTACCATTTCCAAAGCGCCAAGGATACTATCTTTTAATGCTTCTTCCATTAGTATCACCTCTCAATAATTATCTTTACACTAATATATCAAATATCCGACAAAACGCCAATAAAATGCTATGATACAATAAACTAATATTTATGAATCGCATGCAAGGAGATATTTATGAAACCTTATTTAATTTGTTTAGATTTAGATGGAACATTATTAAATGATAATAAAGAAATTAGCGGATATACAAAAAAAGTTTTAACTTCCTTACGAAAACAAGGTCATTATTTAATGATTGCAACTGGACGTCCTTATCGTGCAAGCCAAATATATTATCATGAACTTAATATGAATACACCTATTGTTAATTTTAATGGTGCCTACATTCATCATCCAAAAGCAGATGACTTTGAAACCAAACATGAGGTATTAGATGTAGATATCGCTAGAAGTATTATAGAGGCACTTCAAAAAGCTAATGTTACAAACATTATTGCTGAAGTTAGAGACAGTGTCTTTATCAATAATCATGATCCTCGATTATTTGAAGGTTTTTCAATGGGCAATCCTAAAATTCAAACAGGCAATTTATTAGAAAAACTTGATGAATCTCCAACTTCCATATTAGTGGAAGCTGAAGAAGTTAATATCACACGTATTAAACAAATGTTAACTCGTTTTTATGCTGAAAATATTGAACATCGTCGTTGGGGTGCACCTTTTCCTGTTATTGAAATCGTAAAACGAGGTATTAGTAAAGCTCGTGGCATTGACTATGTTAAATCATATTTAAATATAGATTCTTCTAATATTATTGCATTTGGAGATGAAGATAATGATTTAGAAATGATTAAATATGCTCAATACGGAATTGCTATGGACAATGGTTTAGATGATTTAAAACATATTGCTAATTATATCACTTATTCCAATAACGAAGATGGAATTGGGCGTTACTTAAATGAATTTTTCAAACTAGGACTACCTTATCAATAATAAAAACGAGAGTATTTAAAGTAAGATTCTAAAAATTATAATTGTATCTCACTTGTTTACTTCTTAGTTATGGAGGATATGTATGGCTAAAATTATTATAGTTGGTGCTGTGGCTGGGGGCGCAACATGTGCAAGTCAAATTCGTCGCTTAGATAAAGAAAGTGACATTATCATTTTTGAAAAAGATCGAGATATGAGTTTTGCTAATTGTGGTTTACCTTACTATATTGGACATCTCGTTTCTGATCGTCATCAAATATTACCTATTACACCAGACATTTTTAAAGAGAAGAAAAATATTGTAGTTAAAACACATCATGAAGTAATTGAAGTAAACGATCAACAACATGTCGTACGTGTATTAAATCATCAAACTGGCGAAACATTCGACGAAACTTATGACAAATTAATCTTAAGTCCTGGCGCTAGTGCGAATACTCTTGGATTTATTAATGATTTTACTTTCACTCTAAGAAATGCAGAAGATATGGACCAAATCGATCAATATATTACTCATCATAAAGCTAAGCGAGCATTAGTTGTCGGTGCTGGTTACATTTCATTAGAAGTATTAGAAAATCTTTATCAACGTGGTCTTGATGTGACATGGATTCATCGTTCAGATAAAGTCAATAAATTAATGGACCAAGATATGAACGCAGCGATTTTTAGCGAAATTGAGCAAAGAAACATTTCATATAGATTAAATGAAGAAATTGAATCAATTCAAGCGCATACTGTTTATTTTAAATCTGGTATACATGAAGATTTCGATATCATTATTGAAGGTATAGGAACTCATCCTAATTCATTATTTTTACGTTCATCAAATATTCATATAGATAAAAAAGGTTTTATTCCTGTTGATGATTGCTTTAAAACAAATATACCTGATATTTATGCTCTAGGTGATGTCATCACCTCACACTATCGCCATGTAAATATGAATGCTCAAGTACCTTTAGCTTGGGGCGCTCATCGTGCAGCAAGTATTATAGCAGAACAACTCTCAGGTAATGAGAATATTACATTTAAAGGTTTTCTTGGTTCAAATATTGTAAAATTTTTTGACTACACTTTTGCGAGCGTAGGAATAAAACCTGAAGAATTAAATCTATTTAATTATGAGATGGTTGAGATTACGTCTGGTGCACACGCAGAATATTACCCAGGTAATACACCCTTACACTTACGTGTCTATTTTAATAAAGATAATAGACAATTATTACGCGCCGCAGCAGTTGGAAAACAAGGCGCCGATAAACGTATTGATATTTTATCAATGGCTATGATGAATCAACTTACAGTAGATGAATTGGCTGAATTTGAAGTTGCCTATGCCCCTCCTTATAGTCATCCTAAAGATTTAATCAATATAATTGGTTACAAAGCACGCAATATATAAAAAGGATCGTTTGAGTAGACACTCAAACGATCCTTTTTACTTAACTTAAACCGAACAATTTAGATAATGGGCCCCATGGTAAGATAATTCCAAGAGCCATAGTAATAATAATTAAAATAATTGTTGCCCAAAATAAGCCATGACTAGGTGCATGTTTTTTTCTTTTAGCTAATGATACTTCCATTAAAGCAACAACACCTAAGCCACATAACATTTTTAAAGTAAGGAGCATGTGGTTGCCACCCTCACCATGACTCGCTGCCATAAACTCTTTAATTAATTCCCAAAATCCTGAGAATAATGTAAGGAGCATAAAAACTCTAAGCCCCATATGTAATGATTTAAAAGTTGGTGTTGGCCCTTGTGATTTTGAAATGTGTAAAAATGCAATAATGTATAACACAATGGTTAAAACCCAACTCACAATATGCATATGTAACAAGACTTGATTACCTCCAATATTTATAATCTCTTTCTCTCAATTATCATAACACATTACCACTTTTTAAGTCTTAAAATTTAAAAAGGAGAGAAGCGTTAGCTTCTCTCGCTTTAAACATAACTAGCATTATTGTTTAGCAATATAAGTTGTCAAAGTACCAATATTATCAATAGTTACTTTAACTTCATCGCCTGGTTGTAAGAATTTAGGTGGTTGTAATCCAGCTCCTACACCTGCTGGGGTACCAGTTGCAATGATATCACCTGGATGTAAAGCAACATATTTAGAAATTTCTTGAATTAAGTCATCAATTTTATTAATCATTTGACTCGTATTTCCATCTTGGCGAATGTCATTATTTACTTTAGTGACAATATTAACATTTTCTGGAGTAGGTAATTCATCTTTAGTAACAATATAGGGTCCCATTGGGCAACCACCTGTTAAACTTTTAGATAAGAATGCTTGATCTTGTGCATTTTGAGCAGTGCGGTCTGTAATATCATTAATAATGGTATAGCCATAAACATAATCCAGTGCTAAGCCTTTAGGAATCTTTTCACCATATTTACCGATAACAATTCCTAATTCACCTTCGTAATCTAACTGATCTGTAATATCTTTATGATTAGGAATTGTTGCGTTATCACCAGTTAAAGAAGAAGCTGCTTTAGTGAACACATATAAACGTTGCACTTCATGATTTAATTCAGAGGCATGATCTTTATAATTACGACCAAAAGCAATAACATTATTCGGTGGTGTTACCGGAGGTAAAAATTTAATATCATTAAATGAGAATTTATACTGATCTGCTTTTCCACTATTTTCAACAGCTACTACTGCTTTACGTACTTGTTCTTGGAAATCAAGTGTTTGGTTTTGTTGTAAACCTTCAAGTAACGTTTGTGGATGGAAGTCTCCTTCACCAAATTCAGCAAAAATTTGTTTTAAATCCCATACAGCGTCTTCACGCTTTACTTTAACGCCATATGATTCAGCGTTATTGTATTTGAATGATAAAAATTTCATTCATTATCAACTCCTCATCTATATCTTATTCATATTATAACTTTAATTATTAATAAATAACAAATATATATGTCTGAAATTTTAGAAATTTGACGCATCTTTTCTAAAATAAAATAAGCTCCATATTATAAAGTATCTTCAATGCTCATCTCACCGAATTGGAAGAAATATAAATAGCCGTTCACTCTTTTATTTAGTATTGTTTCTAAGGTGTTTTTGTAATATTTCATTTGAATTTTATACTTATCACGTAATTGTATTCCAATTTCTCGATCTGTCAGCCCTCTTCTTCGATTAAAAGCGTCTGTTTTGTAATCTACAAAATAATATTGATTATCTTTAATAAAAATCAAATCAATCATACCTTGGATAATGGAGACATCTTCATCTAAATCTGATATTTCATCTACACGTGCTTGGTTAACTACAAATGGTAACTCTCTATATACTTCATCAGCTTGTGCAATTTTCATATATAAGTCACTACGAATAAATTCCATAATTCTTTCAAATTGGATATCTTTTTTAGCGTCTTCTTCAATAATGTGTTTATCAATTAACATATGAATATAGTCATCTAACTCTGTTTCAGTTAATCGTTGTTCTCTAAATGGAAGATGCTGCATAACGGTATGCATCAATGTACCAATTTCATTAGCTTTACGTTTTCTTTCTTGTCTTAAGAATTTAGGACGTTCATAAGTATAAGCACCAATGCGATATTGCCTTACTCTATCGTAACTTGTTCCATCTTCTTTAGTTTCTAGTTGACGTTTTAATTCAGATACAGATTGTTTTGACGGCTTTTGAGTATTTTTTATAAATGGATACTTAAACGTTAATTGATGAATCATTTGTTGTTCATTTTCTTTATTATTCGGAGCCTCTTCTTCAATATCATTGATAGTTCGAGGTAATGTCTCATTTGAATCACTTATTAAAGATAAATCATCAAAATGAATGATTTTCAAATTTACATATGGTTTCAAACTGTCATCTAATTGATTGATAGATGTCTCAAATTGATAATCAGATGTGATAGATTGAGATAAGTGTTTCGCTAAAATACTATATACCAGATTAAAAGGTCGTTCTACTGATAATCTTTTATGAAGGGCAATGAGTTGATTTGAAATAGGCAAACGTTCATACTTTCTTAATTTTTCTTCTTTATCTACCGTTCCGATTAGAATGAGCTGTTCTTTTGCACGAGTTAATGCCACATACATTAAACGCATCTCTTCAGAAATCAATTCTTTTTCTGTTAACGCTTTAACAACTACAGATGAAAGTGATGGGTAAGAAATATTGTCTGTTAAATCATAGTACTCCATTCCTAAACCATATTTTTGATTTAATACTAAAGGTTTCCGAATATCTTCTTTATTAAAATTCTTAGAAAGACCAGAATAAATAACATATGGGAACTCTAAACCTTTACTACTATGAATTGTCATCATTCGAACTACATTATCATTAGGGCCTATCACATTTTCTTCACCAAAATCTTTTTTACGATCTATCAATTCATCGATAAATCTTATAAATTGATAAAGTCCTCTAAACGTAGAATTTTCAAATTCTATTGCTTTATTAAACAATCCAAAAAGATTAGCACGTCTGCCTTTACCACCAATTAGTCCACTAAAATATTGAATGACATAATGATCATTATAGAACTTATCAATTAACTGATACACAGGAAGTGTTTGCCCATAATCTTGATATAAATGTATATCTTCAATAAAACGACGTAATTTATCCACTAATTGTGCGTTAGCTTGATCATATTTTATATAGTGTAAAATTGATTGATAAAAGTAATCATCGTTTGAACTGACTACTCGAATTTCAGCAAGTTCATCTTCAGTAAATTGATAAATAACAGAGCGCATTAAACCAACTAGATAAATATCTTGCAATGGATTGTCAATCGTTCTAAGAAACGATAGTACTAGTCGTACTTCCGTTTGTTCAAAATAACCTTCCTTACTATTAACATGGAACGGAATATTATTATCTTTAAATACTTTTTGCAAACGTCTAGCATTACTCATTCCACGTTCTAAAATAACAATATCTTTATAAGTTGCTTTACGGTAGGCATTATTTTTCGCATCATAAACGAGTTTATTGTCAAGGATATGCTTTACTTGTTCAACTACATAATATGCTTCTTGTTCTTGTCTATCTAAGTTTGTGGCCTCATTTTCAGATTTAATAAGCGCATGCAATTCGAGTGGCATTGGTTTTTCTGGATAATAATGAGCTCCGAAATATAAACGTGCATCAGCATCATAATTAATTTCTCCCACTGCTTCATCCATCATATGATCAAAAAGATAATTAGTCGTTGAAAGTACTTCCTTTCTTGACCGGAAGTTATTAGATAAGTCAATTCGAAGTCCCGTTTGTTGCCCTTCTTTAGTGAATCGATGATATTTACCCATAAACAATGTAGGATCCGCTTGCCTAAACTTATAAATAGATTGCTTTACGTCTCCCACCATAAATAAGTTGCCATCTAATTCATCACCACGTTTGATAGTAGATATAATTGCCTCTTGTACTTGATTGGTATCTTGATATTCATCAATAAGTATTTCTTCAAATTGATGACGATAATCTTTAGCGATAGTAGAAGGAGTCCCTTTTTCATCTGTTAATATTTGTAAGGCAAAATGTTCATAATCTGCAAAATCTAGTACATTTCTACTACGTTTTTTCTTAGCAAAATCATTAATAATATCTTTAATGATTTGAACTAAATATTTTATTCGAGGCGCTAACTGTTTCATATCTTCTTTAAGTTCATCTACTGAACGCATTAAATATTTATTTTTTACATTTTGAATGGTTTCATTATATTCTTTATAGAAAGATTTAATATCTTCAAGTGTCTCTAAATCTTCATTTTCTTTTTTTATTTTTGATGACATTTGTGGAAACTTTTCAGGTGTATGATTAAGAAGTGCATCTCTATTCAAAACACCATCTTCTAATATTCTTTGGCATATCATTTTCTCTCTTTGGACAACTTCTAAATGTTTTTCAACAGCATTACAATGGGATAAAAGATTTTCTGCTTCAAGAAGTGAGTCAAATGCTGCTTTCATATATATTTCAGAAAGTAGTTTTAATTCTTTAAGGTAGTCTTGTTGCTTCTCATCATTCTCGTAAGGATCGACTAATGAATCTAACCATTTAAATGGTGAAGGATTAGCTATACTAAAATAATAAAATCGCTTTAAAATTTCTCTAAATCTATCGTCATTTCTATCATTTGATAGTTGTTCGACTAAAGTCAAAAATTCAATGTCAGGATCTTCATAATGATGTTCTAGTACTTCATCAATTGATTGTTCTAATAAAAGTATATTTTCTACTTCACTCATCGTTCTAAAATTAGGGTCTAGTTGGATAACATCATAATGTTGTTGAATCACTTTTAAACAAAAACTATGCAGTGTAGAAATTTGAGCCTGATGTATTTTTATACGTTGACTTTTTAAGTGTTCATTCTTAGGATCCTCTAATGAAGCTTGTTGAATACGTTGTTCTACACGATGTTTCATCTCTCTAGCACTTAAGTTCGTAAATGTCACTACAAGTAATTTATCAACATCTACTTCATCTCTTAAGATTTTTTGAATAATACGTTCAACTAGAACAGCTGTTTTTCCTGAGCCAGCTGCTGCTGCAACTAGTATATCTTGCCCTTTTGCATAGATACTGTTCCATTGTGCCTCCGTCCATTGTGCATCTTTAGGTTTTATCGGAATATTATTCATTGTCCTCACCGCTTTCTAATTCGACCTCTTGAATTACTTGAATTGGATTAATCGATTCATCTACATGACGATAATGTCTACTATCAATAAGACTATCTACGTGACATACTGACTGGAAACTACAAAATTCACATGGTAATTTGTCTTCAAATTTAAGTGGAGCTACTTCTGTGTGACCATCCATAATATTTGAGGCAGTCTCAATAAAATTATTTTTATTGTGTTGAATAAATTTATGAATCGTTGTTTCATCAGCAACTTGACTTCCTCGTGCACTAATACCTCCATCTTTTTTCAATGTCACAGGTACAATATCTGATTTAGATATCTCGTTAAGTCTTATATCCATAGCATCTATAACTTCAGCATCACTATTGATTAATCCTTTTAATTTATATTCTTTTAAAATAGCTTGATTAATATTTTTTTTATTTAATGCCTCTTCAGTTAAATCGCCCCATTTTTCAAATTTCAAGCGTTCATCATGAATGTGGAAATATAACAATCCACCTGGTTTAACCTCTGAACTTAAACCAAGTCGCTCTGAATTTTGTAATACGATATCCATATACGTCATCATTTGCATCTGTTTACCATAATAAACTTTTTTCAAATTTAAATTGGCGCTATGATTAGATGATTTATAATCAATAATATTTACAAAACTTGTATTATTTTTTGTATAGGCATCAATACGATCGATTTGTCCACGAATATTAATCGGTATCCCTTGTGTCGTCGTTAAGGGATGTGCAATTAACTCTTCTTCAGTTCTTGGTTTCTTTCTGAAAACAGTTTCAAAACGTTTTGGTCTAAATTTAGTATTTTCATTTTGATAACGAAGTGCTTTTAACGTACTTTCAACAATGACACCTATACGTTTAGATACATAACGATAATATGCATTGGAATCCATTAAATTAAATTGCACTTGTGGTAAGACATGTTGTAGAGCTTCTTCTGTAAGGGCATGGATTTTTTGATTATCCAGTTGACTAAATTCTCCATTTACTTTATCCGAAATATATTTTAAAGCATTATGAAAAATATTACCTAAATCAAAATTTTCAAGTTGATATTTGGTACGTTCATTTAAACGAAGGCCGTAAGTAGCATAATGTTGGAATGGGCAATCATTATAACCTTCAAATCGTGAAACACTAGCATTAATAGACGTTCCATATAATGCTTCTGACAATTGTGGTGTAAGTTGAATCGTTTCATTATCATATGTTAATGCTGTTAATAAATAGTTTATACTGTCATTTAATTCTTCATTTTCACTTATAACTTTATAAGCATCAAGCCACGTATCTGCTACCGCTTCTTCTTCCAACCACGATTTCAATGCTTCAAACAAATGAATTTTAGTTTGATGTGGATGTTCCATTAATGTAAGAGGATCAGCATGATGAAGATAATGAATATTTTTGATATCCAAATTACTGAACAGTACTTGGATTTGATTTAAAAATGGACTTTTCTCTTTTTCATCTCCTTGCATCCCCATAAGACTATATGAAAAAGTCATTTGTTCACATGCACGTGTCATAGCAATGTAGCATACAAATGCTTCATCCATTTGTAAGATATCAGAGGTTGGACTTAATTCAACACTTCCCCGCTCCTCTAACAAACGTTTTTCTTCATCGGTGATTAAGCTTGAAGATGACATGGGCTGTGGCATCACTCCATCATTCATCCCAACCATATAAACGTGTTTTTTATTATCAACCTTTGCTAAATCCATAGTCCCTATGCTCACTTGATCCAATGTTTGGGGAATCATTACAAATTCGAGTTGTTCAAGTCCAATGTCAAATACTTCTAAGAATCGATTTAAACTCATTTCTTCTTCTTCAAATACTGTGACTAAATCATCTAGTATTTGTATTAATCCATTCCATAATTGGTCAATTTCTTCTGCCTTCTCATGGTCCCCTTTTAAATCTAGTTCATCACGATGGGCCATTAAATGTTTAGGTAAATCAAAAGCTTCCATTGTTTCATAAAATGCAGTTGCATAATCTCTAACATTTGTAGAGTGCAGCATGGCCTGCTCAAAACGAAGTACTTTATTAACAACATCATCCTTTAAGCGTACGACGTCTTCAAATGCTTCTTTTTCTTCTTCAGTTAATTGATGCTCTTTACGTCCCATTTTTGTAAAATTATCGATATTAAACAATTTATCATCTAACCATTTTTTACCGTAAATACCTCGTTCAATGACAAAGTTTTCTAATAGATCAATTAAGTAACTACTATTTTTAAATTGATTAGATAAAATATTGGTTTTAAATAGTCTCATCATTGAACTAAGTCCCATATTAGTTTGAATCACTTCTAATAAAGAACGTATCATTTCCATTATAGGATGATGTGTCATTGATTTTTTAGTATCAATATTATAAGGAATATCGTATTGTGGCAAAATAGATTCAAATAGATAGGCATATGTTTCATCTCTATATAAAATTGCAATATCTTGATATCTAAAGTGTTTGTCACGTGTATCTTTAATAATACGTCGTGCTATTTCATTAACTTCTTCTCTCATATTCGATGACTCGAGTAAATCAATATAACCATGTGATTGAGTTGGATTAACTTGAAGTGCGTCAAATTGTTGTTCTAATTGTAATAAATCCTTATTTTTGAAACGATATGGTGTTGTAAAATAATGTTCATTTAAAGGTATATGTAATTCATTTGCAATTTCTTTTAAGTGAATAATTACTTCAGAAGGTTTTCTAAACATACTAAAGTGATCTTCATTACCATCTGTAGTTAATAATACAGTAACTTGTTTAGCATTTTGTACTAATGCTTTAATAATTTGATATTCAAGTGTTGAAAAGTTATAAAATCCATCTATATAAATATCAGCATGCTTAATCCACTCAGATTTGTGCATAATTTCAATAAAATAATTAAGACTGTCTTCAGCAGTAATAAATTCTCCATTTAATCGTTCTTCAAAATAATGGTAAATAAGCGAAATATCTTCTAGTTTATGACGGGTTCTTGTTTGTATTTCATTATCTTCTAAAAACGAATCAATTTGATGAGGTGTTACAGAGTATTTCTTAAAATCTTGGATTTGTTCACTTAATTTTTCACTAAAACCATAATAATCTGCTTGAGATTGATATAATTTCATTTCTGATTTGTGTTGTTGAACGATATTAAATATCATCATTTCAATAGCTGCTTTAGTTAAACGTGTTTCAGTTAATCCTCCGAGTTCTTGAAAGATTCTATAACTCAAACGCTCAAAATGTAAAACTTCTGTTCTTAAACTTCCATTTAACTCTCGATCATTTACGAAAGATTGCTCCAATTGAAACGTACTTTGGGTAGGCGCAATTAAAATGATAGGATCTCCAAGAGGATTTTCTTTCATTTGTTGTTTAATATTTTTAATCATATGATACGATTTACCGGTACCAGCTCTTCCAAGATATGTATTTAATTCCATTATCTACACGCTCCTTTACACTCATTTTACCACGGAACATACGTTCTTAAAAAGTGAAGTAGATAAAATAAAAGTAGAATGCGAATTCACCTGAATTGACATTCTACTTTCATTTTTAAATTAATATCTTACTTATCTGGATTAAAATTAAATTTAAAATCATTTAATGGCCAAAATCTAAATGATACTTTACCAACGATTTGTTGTTTATCTATTAATCCAAACGCTCTACTATCTTTACTAACTTCACGGTTATCTCCTAACACTAAATATTTATTTTTAGGAATAACATTAGAGTTAGGTTTAGCGTTAAGAAGGTCCTTAGTCTCAAAAGATCCTGTAATGTACTCTCCTTGTTTATGTTTTTCATTATAGTCTAAGTAAGACTCATTTACTTTTTTTCCATTAATATATAGCTGATCTTTTTTATATGTCACACTATCTCCTGGTACGCCTATCACTCTTTTAACATAGTCATCAGATTTATTAGCATGGAAGACAATAACATTTCCTTTTTTTATATTCCCTACCTTATAACCTAAAATGTTAACCATTACATGTTGTCCATCTTTTAATGTTGGATCCATTGAGTCGCCTTTTATTGTATAGGATTTGGCAACAAAAGTGACTACAAGCCATACGAGCAATAAACCTACAACTATCGCAACAATCCATTCTGTTATTTCTTTTTTCAAATATAACACCTCATCTATTTATTAAATTCATAGTTGAATGATCTAAAAGGATAATACCTTAGACATACATTTCCTATAACATCACTTTTTTTAATTAATCCATATCTTCTCGAATCAGTTAATGTATTACTATTATCATTCAACACTAAAAATGAGTCAGGTGGAATAATATCCCCATCAGTATTTTCCAAATCTCGTAATGCGAAATCATTAATATCTCTATTTTTAGCATAATATTTATTCACTTGTCTATCATCTTTATATAATTTGCCTTGTCTTATTTCTATCGATTCGCCTGTTTTACCAATAATACGGCTAAAATGAATTTGGTTATGATGACGATACATGATAACATCGCCTTCATTTAATAAATTAAATGTCACTTTCAATTTATTAATCATTATATAATCATTTTTATTTAGAGTGGGTGCCATTTCATTAGTATGAACAATTGTGCTTCTTAGTAAAAAAATTTGAATAAACATCACAAAAATAATTGCTAAAATAATGGATATACTTGTACTTATAATTCGACGCAAAATGTCACTCCTCATGTGTTCCCATAAAATGTTTTTCAACTCTTTTTCCAATAAACCATATGACTATAGTAACAATAATTAAAATAATTGCTCTTATAGGATGAGTTAAAAAGGTAGTCACTTCTCTACCCATCACCGCTAAAAATGATATGGAAATAAGCTTTGAAAATAATAAAATAATAAAATAATTCTTCATTTTAATATGAGAAAAACTAGCTACAAAGTTCACTACTGTATTAGGTGTAAATGGAAAACACATTAATATAAAAATAGGAACAAGTCCTTGTTTATCTATAAAATGTGTGAGTTTTTTCACACCTTTTTTTGCTTTAACTCTTTGCATAAAAGATGTATCAACGAATTTCCTACAAAAATAAAATACAGTAAATGTTCCAGCGACGATCCCTAACCAACTAATAATAGTTCCTGTAATAAAACCATAAATATGAACATTTAAGATGACATAGAGAGTTAAAGGAAAAACAGGAATTATAGCTCTTAAATAGAGAATAATAAAACCTGCAAAGTATCCTAATTGTTGTAACACATTAAACCAATGTTCAATTTGATGAAACACTATATCATCAAATCCTTTCTTGAAATTTCATCATTCTCTATTGAGTATAAAATTATTTTACACTCTTTTCTTAAAAAAACTATTAATTCACTAAGAAATCAGTCACAAGTACTAGATAACAGATTTAACATTAGTCATATTAATCTTTTAAAAAAGAATGAGATTGAATTCACAACGAATTCAATCCTTTTCTCTTGACCCCATCTTACGTTAAACAAAAACTTCTTTTTATGAAAGTCTATATGCTAAAAAAGATTGATATAAGTATATATTCAATTGAGTCATTGACTGCCAATATATTAAAAATGCCTAAGACAGCTCATCGTGTCCTAGGCTTTAAATGATTATTTTATTTAAATTTATGTTGATATTATAAACGTTCTTCTAATTCTTTTTTCTTATCCTCATAACCTGGTTTACCAAGTAAAGCAAACATATTTTG
>NZ_KV821138.1:58878-59303 GCF_001815595.1 Staphylococcus sp. HMSC070D05
TTACCAAGTAAAGCAAACATATTTTGTTTATAAGCTTCTACGCCAGGTTGGTTAAATGGATTAACACCTAATTGATAGCCACTCATCGCACAAGCTAATTCAAAGAAGTAAACGACATAACCGAATGTTTCTTCATCTAAACGTGGGATATTCACAACGATATTAGGAACGCCACCATCAGTATGAGCTAATAATGTACCTTCAAATGCTTTTGTATTAACTTCATCGATTGTTTTTCCAGCTAAATAATTTAAGCCATCTAAATCGTCATCATCTTTTTCAATTGTAATATCATGTTTAGGTTGATTTACTTTTACAACAGTTTCAAATAAGAAACGGCGTCCTTCTTGAACGTACTGACCTAACGAATGTAAATCAGTAGTATAGTTTGCGCTTGAAGGATAAATACCTTTAAAGTCTTTACC